>JALWKJ010000112.1 GCA_027081495.1 Campylobacterales bacterium
GATTTTAGGTATGGGAGAAAAAAAGGCGATAGTTCTCTCGTTTGATCTTAGAAAGCCTCAGCTTCATAAGAAATTCGGACTTACCAACGAGGTGGGGGTTAGCGATCTTTTATCCGGCAAAAAACCGCTAAATAAAATCATTTGGCAAAATAACCGATATAAAAACTTTTATATCGCGACTTCGGGTAAAATTCCTCCAAATCCTACGGAGTTGATTTCATCTTCAAAAACCGCTAAGATTATAGAAGAGCTTAGAAAAGATTTTGATTATATAGTTCTCGATACTCCTCCGGTAAATTATGTTTCCGATACGATTTCGTTGATGAAGTACGCCGATATCGCGCTTTTTGTGGTCAAGTCGGAGTTTAGCGAGAAAAAGAGTATAAAAGAGATAGATGTTCTTGTCAAAAAGTTGAAAATAAAAAACGCCGGATTGATTTTAAATTCACTAAAACAAAAATACGACGATCAACTAAAAATCGATTATTCGTATGTCTATCATAAAGTGCTTTAGAAAATCAGTTTTAGCTCTTTTCTTTCCAGCTTCGATCCGTTGTATATATGAAAAAATCTTTTATCGATTTTTTGAGTTTCGTTTAGTTCTATGAGAAGTCTCTTTTTGTCTGTCGTTTCATACTCCCAGCTTCTTTTTAAGTTGTCCGGCGCAAATTTTTTTACTCTTCCGTTGGAGCGATAGATGAGCATATACCATCTTCCTTCGCCGTCTTGTTCATAACCGATATTTGAAGGATGCGTAGGAACGGTATTTGGATCGCAGATATATTTGTATAGTTCGAGTTTTTCGCCCGGATAGCGTATGCGGCGGTAAATAGTATGCGCGTCAAATTCGTTTTGATTGTTATAACCGATGGAATCAACCCCCAAAATCGAGCTAAAAGTGTGACTAAAGGGTTTTGTTTCGACCAAATCATACGCGTATATATGAAAGTTTTTATCTATATCTTTTGATATTTCAAGATCGATCAATTTCCCGCCAAGTCGGTCTTTTAGAGTATATCTCGCGATTTTGGCGCAACTACCCGTAAAAGATTGAAGATCGTCGCAGACAAAAGTACGGCGTTTTAAGTTCAGTTTTAACTCAAGCGCCAACTTCTCTTTTTTTAAAAAACCTAACGGATCGAACATTTTTATTTCCTTACTATGCGGAGATTATTAGTTTTTTTTATATAGCTTTCTATTGATGATCTATAGCATAAAGCGTGCCATATGTGTTACCGTTTGTAAAAGAGAATGAAACGGCGATAAAGAAAATTTAAAATTAAAATATTGTAATTTCAGTAAAATGTAGATTACTATTTTAAGAATAGAATAAAAATTTGACAAAACATACGGAAAACTGTATAAAAAGATAAAAAAATTGTTTGTTTTACTCAATATTAAATATATGATGATATAATTTCAGTATATTTTATAAGTTGTAGATTATGTTTTGTTTATGCCATCGTATGTTGTATGAGGATTTATGTATAGCTTAACATAGTTTTGTTACTATTTATACATGGAATCTAGCGACTTATTCAATATTTTGCATAATGCTGTTGAAGCGCAGTATCTGGGCAAAAAGATCAGCCAAAAAGAGATGGCCGAAAAACTTGGCGTATCGATGCGAACCTATCAGGATTGGAGGCTCGGTAACTCAAAACCGCAAGCGGTAACCGCTATCTTTAAGATGCTTGCCGAACTTGACGAGGATGATTTGGTACATCTGGTTAAAAAAATTTCAAAAGGAATGCACTATGACAAAGCTGACACAAGTCGAGAGAGAAGCTTTAGATAATCTTTTTATGGGATTACCGGTTTATAGAGAATCGTTTTTCGCAAAAATAAAAAGACTTATAAGAAGATATCTCTAAAATAGCGGATATCTTCTTACCTCTCATATCTATACAATAACATTCAATTTATAAAACCTCTTGTTTTCGATATTCGTATATTTTACCGATTTATTTTCGAGTGATATATGGCGTAATAAAGCGGATTTATACTTTGAGCCTTTCATACTCAACTATATTTATATAAAAAAATCAATATACCCTTGACAATAAGAGACTAAAGTTGTATAATAACGGCAAAATATCATTTTTAAAAGGATTCTATTTAAATGGATCCGGATATTTTAAAAGGAGTCAAATGTGAGCAGAAAAAAGAAAAACGAGGTAAAAAAGACTCAAAATCCTCAGCAAGAACAAGAACAAGAAGAAGTAAAAAGCGAACAAGAGGAGAGCGAGTCTTGTTCGGATGAGTCCGGGCAAAGCGAAAGCGATCGCATAGCCGAACTGGAAGAAAAGATTGCGAAGCTCGAAGAGCTTAGGCTAAGAGATTTGGCGGAGTTTGAAAATATTAAAAAAAGAGTGGAAAAAGAGAAACACCAAGCTATCGCTTACGCTCATGAACAGTTTGCGAGAGATCTTTTGGCGGTTATCGATTCGTTGGATAATGCGCAAGTTAGTATGGATGAGAGCCAAAACAGCGACGAAGCTCTTAAAAATATCAAAGACGGTATCAAGCTGACGATGGAGCAATTTAAAAAAGTTTTCGCAAAACACGGAATCGAGCTTGTAGATATCGAAAGCGGTTTTGATCCAAACTTTCATGAAGCAGTTATGAGAGTCGATAGCGACGAACATGAAAGCGGTCAAATAGTTCAGGTTTTGCAAAAAGGTTATAAGATAAAAGATAGGGTATTGAGACCGGCTATGGTTTCGATTTCTAACTAAATTTTGACTAAATAAAGATTTTAATTTAAGGAGAAAAAAATGAGTAAAGTAATAGGAATAGATCTAGGAACAACAAATTCTTGCGTTGCCGTATATGAGAGAGGAGAGGCGAAAGTCGCTCCAAATAAAGAGGGTAAAAATACGACTCCCTCAATCGTGGCCTTTACCGATAAAGGAGAAATCCTAATAGGCGATCCGGCAAAAAGACAAATGGTAACAAATCCCGAAAAAACTATTTATTCTATAAAAAGAATTATGGGACTTATGTGCAAAGAGAGCGCCGCGGAAGAAGCGAAAAAGAGACTTCCTTATCATGTAGTGGATAGAAACGGAGCTTGCGCTATCGAAGTTGACGGAAAAACATATACTCCTCAAGAGATTTCCGCAAAAGTTCTTACGAAATTGAAAGAGGATGCCGAGGCGTATCTAGGCGAGAAAGTTACCGATGTCGTCATTACCGTGCCGGCTTATTTTAACGATTCGCAAAGAAAAGCTACGCAAGAAGCCGGAACGATCGCGGGTTTAAATGTCGTTAGAATTATCAACGAACCTACCGCGGCGGCTTTGGCATACGGACTGGATAAAAAAGAAGCCGAACAAATCGTCGTATATGATTTAGGGGGCGGAACATTTGATGTTACCGTGCTTGAGACGGGCGACAATGTCGTAGAGGTTCTTGCAACCGGCGGTAACGCCTTTTTGGGAGGAGACGATTTTGATAACAGGTTGATAGATTGGCTTGTAAATGAATTTAAAAGCGACAGCGGAATAGATTTAAAAGGCGATGTCATGGCGCTTCAAAGATTGAAAGAAGCTGCCGAGAATGCAAAAAAAGAGTTGTCTTCCGCTACCGAAACAGAGATCAACCTGCCGTTTATCACAGCAGACGCAAGCGGTCCGAAGCACCTTGTAAAAAAACTTACAAGAGCGAAATTCGAATCTCTAATAGATGATTTGGTTGATGAGACTATTCAAAAGATAGAAGAGGTTTTAAAAGATTCGGGAGTATCTAAAAACGATATAAAAGAGATAGTGATGGTCGGCGGTTCTACCCGCGTGCCGCTTGTGCAAGAGAGGGTCAAGAGCTTTTTCGGAAAAGATCTTAACAAATCGGTTAATCCGGACGAGGTTGTAGCTATCGGCGCGGCGATACAAGGCGCCGTCATAAAAGGCGATGTCAAAGATGTACTGCTTCTTGATGTAACGCCTTTGAGTCTTGGTATAGAGACGCTTGGCGGCGTAACGACCAAAGTCATAGAAAAAGGTACGACGATACCCGTTAAAAAAACGCAGACATTTTCAACGGCGGAAGATAATCAGCCCGCGGTTACTATTCATGTACTTCAAGGTGAAAGAGAGTTTGCAAAAGACAATAAATCTCTCGGGCAATTTAATCTCGAAGGTATTCCGCCCGCGCCAAGAGGCGTGCCTCAAATCGAGGTTACTTTTGATATCGACGCAAACGGTATTTTGACGGTTAGCGCCGTTGACAAAGCAAGCGGTAAACAACAAGAGATCAAGATTACCGGATCATCCGGACTTAGCGAGGAAGAGATCCAAAAAATGGTGCAAGACGCCGAAGCTCACAAAGCCGAAGACGAAAAAAGAAAAGAGCTTGTGGAAGCGAAAAATCAAGCCGACGCTCTCGTTCACCAAACGGAAAAATCTTTAAGTGATCTCGGCGACAAGGTCGAAGCTTCAGAGAAGACGAAAATAGAAGCTCTTTTAAATG
>JALWKJ010000113.1 GCA_027081495.1 Campylobacterales bacterium
AATGCATTAATAATTATATATCGTAATAAAATTACCAAATATAATATTTTTAAACTATAAAATTACAGTTAAAAAAAAATTTAATTTTGTAAATGAAATATATTCATACATATTTTAAAAAACAAATAAATATTAAAAAAAAGGTATGTGTAGTATTGTTACATTTTAGTGAAATAGGGGGTTTTGAGGAGATTTATCCGTTAGAAAATATACGACGGCTATGGCAAAACCTCCGTCATGAGTTATAGAAAGCGAGCTTTTTTGTATTTTATACTCTTCAATCAGGCTCTTATCAAGAGTAAAGTAGGGCGCGTTGTTGGCGTCTTTATAAATTTTTATGTTTTTAAATCCGCATTTTTTCCCGATTCCGCAACCTAAAGCTTTGGCAACCGCCTCTTTTGCCGCAAAAAATCCGGCGATACTTTGAGTCGATTTGCAAAGAGAAATCTCTTCTTCGCTTAGAAACCGCCGGAGCGCATTTTTTGGATGTTTATGTAAAAGTTGTTCTATTCTGCTAATTTTTACTATATCTATGCCGATCATTTGATTATTGTATTACGAAATCGGTGAAAAATACATTTTTGATTTTACCGTCTTTAAGCACGCCGTTGACATTTGCCACTATCTCATCTTTTAAGTTCTCTTTTCCGGCAATGGTACTGATTTCCTCATATGATTTTGCTGAGAGAGCTTTTATGATGATATCTCTGATTAGAGGTTTTTTTGCGTCAAGCTCGGTCGCAAGCTCTTGCATGCCAAGCTCGAGATTGATAGTCGTTTTTAGATATCTACTTCCGTCTTCGCTAAAGAGATTTACTATAAACGGATTGAGCGGATACATCGGACCGATATTAGTATAGTCGGTATCTCGTTGAGAGCTTGTATCCGCCGCTTTTGATGAAGACGATTGTATCGCCGATTGTGATTGTTTGGCGTTGTTCGCGTCGTTTAATACCGCTTCGTCTTCATTAAGAAGCAGATATGCGCCTACCGCGCCTCCTACAAGTATAAGAGATAACATTATCGCTATAATGATCAGTAATAGGTTGGATCCGCCGCTCTTTTTCTGCTCGGGCGCTACTTCGGTATTTTGGGTTGCTTCAGCCATGATTATCCTTTATTTTGTTATTATCTTATAAAAAGTTAACACTTTTTTGTTATATGCAATATCGTACGATTTTCAGAAAAGTTTAGTTTTTTTTCACAAAGTTATATAATATTTCCGTTTTTGGTAAAAATTACAAAGGTTGTAACTGTAAATGTCATATATAGAAAGTTTTTTTGCATATATAGGCAGAGCGTTTTTATGGTTTGCCGGCTCATTTAAAGGACTTGGCGCTTTTGCTATATTTGAGTTGAATCTTTTGCCTTTGTATATAAAAAAGCCGTATCGCATAAAAGAGACTTTTAAACAGATGCAGATAGTGGGTATCGGATCGATAGGAGTTATTTTTCTTACCGGAACTTTTACCGGTATGGTCGAGGCGGTGCAGCTTTATCAGGGCTTTCATGAGTTTGGCGCTGAAAATCTTATGGGATATCCTATATTTATATCTATTTTTAGAGAACTAGGACCCGTATTTGCCGGATTGATGCTTACATCCCGCGCGATAAGCGCTATGGCGGCGGAGCTTGGAACTATGCGCGTTACGGAGCAGATAGACGCTCTTGATACGCTGGCCGTTAATTCAAAAAAATATTTGATTATTCCTCGAGTTATCGCAACGACCGTATCTTTGCCTATTCTTGTAATAATCTTCGATTTTTTAGGCGCTTTAAGCGCTTATCTTATTTCCGTTCACGCGCTTGGAGTCAATAAGACGGAGTTTATAAATACGATAAATATGTATTTGGATTTAAGCGATATATTTACGGGGGTGATAAAAGGGTTTGTTTTCGGTTTTTTGGTAGGATCGATCGGAACTTATATAGGATATACCGCTTCAGGCGGTGCGAGAGGCGTGGGCGAGGCGACTACAAATGCGGTTGTTTTAGGTTCAATCACCGTTTTTGTAATGGATTATTTTCTTTCATCGTTTTTTCTTGTGCTTGGATGGTAGAATTGAGATCAAGCGATCGAATAAAATGTCGATTTATTAAAATGAGTCCTCTAAAAAATGATGTTCGAGAATCATATTTTTCAAAGTACTTGATTGAAATATTAATATAAAGGATACTATTTGAGTAGAGTCGTTGTTTATATATACAATTTTGCGCTTTTTTTGCATAATTTAAAGATCCCGGTTTTACCGAAATTGATAAATATAATATTTGTGAGACTGCTTTTTGGTTGTCAAGTGACTCTTGGCGCAAAACTCGGTAAAGGCACTACGCTGGGATACGGCGGATTGGGAATCGTCATCCACGATAGAGCGGTTTTAGGAGAAAATGTCATGGTGGGACCGGGAGTCACGATAGGAGGCACTTCTAAAATATATGAGGTGCCGGTTATCGGGGACAATACCGTCATAGCGCCGGGCGCAAAGATATTCGGTCCCGTTAAGATAGGTAAAAATTGCGTTATAGGAGCCAATGCCGTAGTCTTGAAAGATGTGCCTGACAATACGATAGTCGGCGGAATTCCCGCTAAAGTTTTAAAAACGGATATCGATATATCTATCTATCGTTAGATATCTCTCCATTCATAAGGTTCGTATTGGGATGGAAATCCGTCGAGTATCTGTTGCGGAGTGAACGCTTTTTTGTAAGCGAACGCTTTGCAGCCCTCAACCCAATATCCAAGGTATATCCACCGAAGATTTAAAACTTTGGCAAGTTCAATCTGATAAAGAAGCGAAAATGTGCCGAGAGAAAGTTTTGAGTAATCCGGATCGTAATAAAAATAAATAGCGCTTATCCCATCTTCGATTATATCTATCAAATCGACGCCTATTAGTTTTTTATCTTTTATATAAAGCACCTCTTTTGCGAAATCGCATGATCCTTGAACAAAATTTTCTTTATAATCATGATAGCTGATTCCCTTTTGTTTCCAACCGTCTTTTTTTGATTTAAAATCATGATATTTGTTATATAGATCTATGTGCATTTTTGTCATAGACGGTTTTTGGATGACTATACGAGTATCTTTATTTCTTTTTTGCGCTCTTTTTTGGGATCTTGTGGGTTTGAAACTTTTTACATCTATTCTAAGGCTTTTGCATTCGTTACAGCCGTTGCATATGGGATGAAAGTAGTATCTTCCAAATCTTCTCCAGCCTCTTTGTACTATCGCGGTATTAAAGGTTTTTGAAGATTTTGTCACATACTTGTAATACATACGAACTTTTTTTTCGGGCAAGTATGCGCATTCATAATCGAGCATACAAAAATCTGTCGAAGGCGGATCGAGTAATTTTTCTGAATTGTTCATAATAGATATTTTAGCAAAGTTTGCTTGCAGAAAGTCAAAATTTTCGCTTGACGGCGGATATAAAGTCGTATCCGCCCGATCCTCGTTAGCGTCTATTGTTTTAAGGTATCGCTTTGTTGATCGTCTAAACTCTTTGAGGAGTTTAAATCTTCTACGCTTTCGTTTTTTTCATGTCGGATTTGATCGTTATCGGTTTGTAAAGCTTTTGTTTGTACGCTCTTGTTTATATCTTCTTGTTTTTGTTCACTCTTTTTGGACTCTTGTTTTAAGTTGTCTATCCGGTCTTCAAGATCAAATATTTTATCTTCGAGTATTTTTACTCTATGGACATTCGCTCCGTTTTCGTAAACCAACTCTCCTCCCTCTTTTCCCTGATAAAGCACCGCGGCTACGAATCCCGTCAATATAAGCAGATATATCAGTTTCATCCACCAGGTTTTGAGCGCCATCGAAAAAAGTTTCGCAAAAACCAGTATGACGGTTGAGAGCATTAGATAAATACCTATAAGTTTATGTTCTTTGAGATTTTCCTGTCCGGTGGCGGTGAGCATATCGAAAGCCTCTTTAGCGTCCGTTTTTCCGGTAGCAAAAGCTGCAACGAATATAACGATTAAAAGAGTAAAAAAGACAAATGCCGTAGCCGTAAGCCCCTTTCTTCGCATAATCAAATTGATGAGTTCAAGCAACAGTATAAAAATAGGCAAAACGATAGCAAAATGCGTTATCAACGGATGGATCAAAGTAGGAATTTCCACTCCCAGAGGAGGTATCGGCAGATCAAATGCGGGCAGTCCCATCGGTTTTTCCTTTTGAAATCTAGATTTTTGTATCTTATTATAAAAATTATTTACCGTTGATTAAAAAAAAGTTTTATATCTTGAACTTTTTTCTTTTATTTGCCAGTCGAACGGCTTCTTTGACGGCATTTAGGTAGCTTAGGTTTGAGATGGATTGATTTTTGTAAGATTTATCGAATGCCGTGCCATGATCGACGCTTGTTCTGATAATCGGAAGATTTAAAGTCACATTTATACTCTCGTCGAAAAAGAGACTTTTTACCGCGATTAGCCCTTGATCATGATACATAC
>JALWKJ010000114.1 GCA_027081495.1 Campylobacterales bacterium
CAACTATATCGATATCACCCCTCTTTCCATTTAAATCTTCCTCTAAATGTTCTAATCCTTTATATATACAATAATCTATCTTTTCACTATTTAAATCATTAAAAAGCTGTTGATATATCTTTAACATCAGTAATATCCACTTGTATTTTTTACAAACTTGAAAGATTGATATATTTTATAAAATATCACTATGCCGTTACTTATAGACATCAAAATCAAACCTAAAAAAATATTATGAAAATATGCACCAATAAGCAAAGAGACTAACACCATAACTGCAATTATAATACTTAGCATAAAATTTTCAAATTGTTTTTCATAGTATATATATACTGTTGTAGTAAAAAGATTGCTAATAAATTTCAAATAAAATAATGGTAAAAGAGTTTGGGAATAGACTCCGGCTATCTTCCATTCTTCTCCAAATACAAAACCAAATAGATCGGGAAAGACAAACCATAACAATAAAAAAATAGGTAAAAATATCTTATTTACTTGTATGAATTTTCGTTTAAAAAATTTTTCCTTATTTTTTTCTTTTGTAAAAGACTCGAAAAAAACCTGATAATAAGCATTGCTAATAAGTCCTATAGGCATCATTACCATTTTACTTGAAAAAGAGAAAAACCCGGCTTCTCTTGAGGAAAAGTAATATATTATCATAAAGACAGGAAGCCCGGTCGATGTAGCGCCAAATATGGCATGAGGGACTGTGATTTTTGGAAATTTTCTATACTTTTTTGACAAAGATATTATTTTTAATTTATTCATATACTGATAAAGTTTTTTAAAATTTATTTTTTTTAACAAAACATAAACTCCAATCAACTGACCAATTAAGCTACTTAGAATCAAACCGAAACCACCATGTTTTATGACTCCAAATGATACATTAAAAAAAGATGTTATTAAACTTTGATATACCCTGGCATCGGATAGCGTCCGGTAATTTTTATTTCGATTTAACCAATAATTTAAACTGTTATAGATTCCTGTCAACATTATAGTTATTGGAATCATATAAAGCCACTCTGAAATCTCGCTATTATGCAATAATTGTAATATCTCATCATTAAATAGAAATATCAAACATAAAAGAACTAAACTGATAATAAATGTTAAAGTAAGCGATAATATCAATATATTTGCCGCATAATCGTCTTTTTTCGGAAGCATAATAGCTAATTCATATTGTCCGGTAACAGCAACAGATAAGATACCGGCTATACTTACAAATAATGCCAATACCCCAAAATCTTCAGGAGTGTAAATTCTTGTAAGTATTGGACTAATTGCAATAGGTATAGACTGAGCTATAGTAGTGCCCGTCATAAGAGTTAGCACATTTTGGCTAAATTCTGATTTTGGTTTAAGTTTTTTTAACAACTATAGGTATCCAACAATATCATGGATCTCTTCATCACTCAAATAAGGATTCATCGGCAAACTCATAATTTCTCCGCTTATCTTTTCAGACACGGGAAAATCACCTTCTTTATACCCTAAATACTCAAAACACTCTTGTAGGTGTAACGGCATTGGATAATGCACAGCAGTAGGAATACCCGCCTCTTTCAATTTTGCTTGCACTTTATCTCTAAAAGAGGTTGAAGGTTGAAAGTTGAAGGTTGAAGGCTTCACCCTGATACTATACTGTGCAAAAGCACTAGTACATCTACTATCAATATATGGCAAGATAATTTCAAAACCATCCTTCTCCCTTCTCCCTTCTCCCTTCTCCCTAAATTTATCACTATATTTTTGTGCAACTTCTTGTCTGAGCGCCAAGTCTTTTGCATAGTGCTTGAGTTTGACATTCACTACGGCACACTGAAGCGTATCCATTCTGCCACCCATACCAATATATTTATGATGATAACGCTTGTTTTGACCATGGACTCTTAACATTTTCATCTTTTGTGCAAATACATCATTGTTAGTAAAAACCGCTCCGCCATCTCCAAAACATCCAAGTGGCTTGGCAGGGAAAAAACTGGTTGTGTAGATATCGGCATAATGCACTTCGGCTCTATTTTTGTAGGTGGCTCCAAAACTTTGCGCGCCGTCTATTATGGTGTATAGTTTTTGGTTTTTGGTTTTTAGCGTTTGATTTACAACGGCTTGTATCGCATCCATATCGCATGGCTGTCCATAGAGGCTTACGGGAATGATCGCTTTAGTTTTATCGGTGATCTTTTCCGCTATTTTATTTGGATCTATGTTGTATGTTTCTTCATCTATATCTACAAATAGAGGTTTTGCACCTAAAAAAGCTATAGTCTCAGCTGTCGCAATAAATGTAAAAGGTGTGGTGATGATCTCATCTCCCGGCTGGATGTCAAGCGCCATCATCGCCAGTAGCAGAGCATCCGTACCGCTGCTGCAAGTGATAGCATATTTTGCGCCTGTGAAATTTTGAAGGTTTTCTTCGAGTTCTTGTACCTCTTCCCCCATGATGTAGTTTGATTTATCAAGTACTGTATGGATGGCTTTATCTATTTCATCTTGATAAAGTTTATATTGGTATTGTAGTTTTGCAAAATCTATCCTCATTTTTTCACAACCTCTAATTTATTACCTTTTATCTCGTAGGTAGCAAACTCATCTTCTGCTATGCTATTTTTAAACTTTAAAGTACTTCCACTTATCCCGACCCAACCTATCTGTTTTGCCGGAACTCCTACCATCAGGGCATAAGATTTGACATCTTTTGTTATCACCGCTCCACTTCCTATCAGCGCATACTCCCCTATCGTTACACCGCAAACGATCGTGGCGTTTGCGCCTATCGAGCACCCTCTCTTAAGAAGCGTCTTTTTGAATTCATCCTTTCTTTGGATAAAAGCTCTTGGATTGATCACATTGGTAAAAACACATGAAGGTCCAAGAAATACATCGTCCTCTATCTCAACGCCTTCATAGATGGAAACATTATTTTGTACTTTAACGCCGTTTCCTATAATGACATTTGGTCCTATAACACAATTTTGCCCAAATGAACAATTTTTACCGATTTTTGTGTTTGACAATATATGGGAAAAATGCCAGATTTTAGTGTTGTCTCCGACAGTGACATTGTTGTCTATAAAGGAAGAAGGGTGTAGGTAGTAGTTATTGTTTTGCAACTTTGTAAACCTCTACTACCAATGCCATCGATTTTTTCCAAACATTCAAATTTTCATAACTAGTCATATCCCACACCTTCCAAAAACCAAAAACCAAAAACCAAAAACCAAAAACCATCAACCAATCACCTTCCTACAAAACGGATGATACTCTCCTTCTAATCCTATCGGTTCTAAGTTTCGTATGACCGAGACAATTTCTATAGAGTTTCTAGCCTCATGAAGTCCAAAGCCGTTTCCTTTAAGAATCTCTTCATAACTTCTAGTATGCAAATCGGTAAAACCGCCGCTAAACTCTATCTCATCTCCGTCAACGGTAATACTTCTATAGGTTCTTTGACCCGCCTCTTTTATCTCTTCTGGTATATAGTCGTAGTTTACCGACAAGAACCATCTTACTCTTGCATTTTTGAGTTTTAAGTATCCGGCGTTTGCAAACTCGGTTTTTAGATGAACGATATTCTCCTGTGTTTCTCCAAAAATCCAACAAAGCATATCATAAAAATGAACACCGATATTTGAAGCTATTCCGCCTGATTTCGCTTGATCGCCTTTCCATGAGATAAAGTACCATTTTCCTCTGCTGGTAAGGTAAGTTAAGTCAATGTCATAGATTTTATCAGGATTTTCCACCAATTCTTTTTGGACTTTATCTTTCAGGGCAATTATTGATGGATGAAGACGAAGCTGAAGAATATTGTAAATTTTCTTACCGGTTCTCTTTTCCACCTTCAAAAGCGCGTCTATATTCCAAGGATTTAACACGAGAGGTTTTTCACAAATCGCATCCGCTCCGCTTCGAAGAGCCCATCGTATATGTGCATCATGAAGATAATTTGGCGTCGTAATAGCGACATACTCTATCGGAGTTTCGTTTTTTAAACGAAGTTTATCGACATGACGATCAAATCGTTCAAATTCCGTAAAAAAACTAGCTTCCGGGAAATAGCTATCGATTATTCCTACGCTATCGCAACGATCTATAGCGGCTATTAAATTATTTCCGGTATCTTTTATCGCCTGCATATGTCTAGGCGCTATATATCCGGCCGCTCCGATTAGTGCGAAATTTTTGTTTTGTAAAGTTTCATTTTTTTTCATAGATTACAATCTCCAAGATGGATTTTTCAATATTCCTTTTACATCAATCAATACGATGTTTTTATTACTAATTTTGGCAAAATCGTCTATTGAGAGTTTTACAAACTCTCTGTGTGCTACCGCGACAACGATAGCTTCATATTTTTTATCGGATTCAAAAGGATTATAATCCAATACTCCATGTTTATAATATTTTTTAGGCTCTTTAGGATCTAC
>JALWKJ010000115.1 GCA_027081495.1 Campylobacterales bacterium
TTCATAACAGATCCCGGCTCAAATATGTACCTTACGGCTGAAATGCTGGTGTTGGGTACATCGGCAACCGATATTTTATTTGGATTATAGCGTCTTGAAGTGGCAAGAGCGACGATATTTCCGGTGGAGCTTTCCATAACCGAAGCGATTATCTCTTTTGCCCCAAATGCGTTTGCTTCTTTGTCGAGAATTTTTTCTACTCTTTTTTGGAGTTTGATGTAAATGCTTGTAATGATATCGTAACCGTCGATTCTGCTTTTTGTTTCAGAGTTTTGATCGAGGATAATATTTCCTCTTACATCTCTTCTTCCTTCGATGAGCGTACTTTGTATCCCTTCTAGTTGTTCGTCATAATATCTTTCAAGTCCGTATTTACCTTTGATGCTTTGATAATTGTTTTTATACTCTTTTTGCATAAAACCGGTATATGGTGAAAAAGTATCTTTGAGAGGGTATATTCTATACTCTCCGGTTTCAAAAATACTCAATCCATGATTTATGGTTTTACCGGTTTTTTCATCGGTATATTTGCGAAATACGCGGTATCGGGCAAGATTGTATCGAAGTTGGCTCAAATAGCGAGCCGATTTTGAATCAAGAGTGGTAGATATATTAACAAAGCCGAAATTGGATTGAAGCTTCTCTTTTATATAAAACGGATCAAGTTTGCTAAAAATCGAAAAAAGTTTTACGAAAAGATCTAGTTTATCGGGATCTATACATCTGGTATCGACTTGCGCCGTATAAAGTTTTTTGCTTGTCGCTATCGTGTAACGATTTTTACTTAATATATCGCCCCTTATAGCTTTATCTCTTTCAGAAGCCTTGAGTTTTGGAAGATTCGAACTTTTGGAAAAAATATTAAATATCGTACCGATTAAGACTAGAAAAAGGAGCGATTGGATAAAAAATATAATCGCAATCTTGATTTTTTTATTGTCGTTTTGATTCATTCATCAATTATAATGAACGAATCATTAATTAATGCAAAAGCTTTTTATCGTCTAATGTCTAACTTTTTATTTTATATTTGTGTTCTTAGTATCTCTTTGTAAGCGCTTAACGCCTTGTTTCGAACTTCAAGCATCATCTTCATGCTGATTTCCGCCTTATCTATCGCGATTGCAGCTTGATGAAGATCTTTTACCTGTCCGGTCGCTAGATTTTCCAGGGCTTTATCCCCTTTTATCTGCATATTGTTTACATCGTTTAATGAAGCTTTTAATACGGTTAAAAAATCGCCGCTTGTTTTCTCTTTGCTCGTAGTATCGGCGACACTTGCAAGAGAGAGCGGCGATATAGTTTGTATTGCCTGTGCCATTTACTATCCTTTCAACAGATCGATGGAGCTTTGTGCCATCGTTTTCGTACTTTGATATGCCGCCACATTTGCTTGATACGCTCTTGTCGCTTCTATAAGATCGGCCATTTCGATTACGGGATTAACATTTGGAAGAGAAATGTATCCGTTTTCATCCGCATCCGGATTTGTCGGATCGAACTTCAGTTTAAAAGGTGAATCGTCTCTTATAACTTTATCTACGACAACTCCCATGATCGGAGGCTTTGCGAACTCTGTAGCGGACGGATCGTCTATCGGGTTTTCATCTTTTAAAAACGAACTTGAATTTGAGATCTCTTTAGATAAAATATCGCTAAAATCAACCGCTTTGAAAACGGCTTCTCTTCTTCTGTATGGTCCGCCTTCATCGGTTCTAGTCGTATTCGCGTTGGCTATATTTGAACTAATAAGATTTATTCGAAATCTCTGCGCCGAAAGACCGTAGCCGCTTATATCAAAACCGTTTAAAAATGACATTTGTAACTTCCCGTAACTTTATTGTATTTTACCGGATGCTTCTAAAACGCTTTTAAAGATCATGCCCTCTTTTTTTATGGCGCTTGTAAGCGCTTCGAACATAATCGCGTTTTTACTCATCTCGGTACTCTCAATATCGATATCGACATTGTTCGCATCGTTTCTTGTCGGATGGGTTCCTCTGAAAAATACTTTTGCCTTATCGATATCGTTTTGATCATCAAAAGCTAAATGCAAAGGATTTGTTTTGGCAAGCTCTAAATTTCTATTCGCTTCGCCGTGAAGCTTTTTGGCTTCATTTTTCAGAATATCCTCAAAACGAATATCTCTTGATCTATAATAGGGCGTATCGACATTCGCTATATTTGACGATATCATTTTTTGTCTATAAGCCCTAAAATCCAAAGCTTTTATTGCCAGAGGCATAGAATTAGTGATATTTAGCCCCATAAAAACTCCTTTTACTCAAAAATAAAGCACATTCTATACCTATAATGAATATTTCATTTTATAGTAAAAAATTCAAATTAATTAAATAATAATACCATAAATTTCATATTAATCAAAGTTTTTGTAGAATCGAAAAAACTGTACCGAGGATTTGGTGATTGGCAACGGATAAGAGTATATTTTTTATTAGTGTAGCTTTGATCACTATAGGTATAGTTTTTTCTCTTTCGCTAAGCGCTTATGTCAGTTTACAAATTTACGGGGATGAGTTTCACTTTTTTGTAAGGCAGCTTATCAGCGGACTTTTTTGTATTTTTTTAATATGGTTTATTTCAAGACTAGATCCCGATCGATATTTTTTACCCATAGGATTCGCTCTCTTTTTTATTTTTCTCTTCTTGATGTCCGTGATGCCGTTTTTACCGCCATCTTTAGTAACCGAAATCGGAGGCGCGAAAAGGTGGATAAAATTAGGCTCTTTATCGTTAGCTCCGGTAGAGTTTTTCAAGGTAGGATTTATAGTGTTTCTTGCTTGGAGTTTTTCAAGAAAATTGGATCATTCTCATAAGAGTCTAAAAGAAGAATTTGCGGTTTTTTGGCCATATTTTATGGTTTTTGGAGTCGTTACTTATCTTATAGCGATTATGCAAAACGATATCGGTCAAGTGATCGTATTGGCGGTAGTGTTACTTGTGATGGGTTCTATGGCGGGAACAAGCACTAGATTTTTCTCTATCGCTATGATCTCTATATTGGCGGTAGTGATATTGGCGGTTGCGGGGTCGGAGCACAGGATTATTAGAGTTAAATCATGGTGGAATAGCATACAGGGATCCGTTTTGTCTCTTTTGCCTGATGATATAGCTTCAAAATTTAGAGTCAGCGACGCGTTTGAACCCTATCAGGTCTCAAACGCTTACAACGCCATTCAAAACGGAGGACTTTTCGGCACGGGTCTTGGCAACGGAACCATAAAACTAGGTTTTTTGTCTGAAGTGCATACCGATTTTATACTTGCGGGTATTGCGGAAGAAGTAGGAGTAGTCGGTCTTTTGGTTGTGATTTCTCTTTTTTATATTTTGATGTTCAAGATGCTTAAAATTGCAAATAGAAGCGAAAATAGAGTATATTCACTCTTTGCGCTTGGCGTGGCTCTTCTTTTTGGAAGCACTTTTTTTATAAATAGTTTTGGAGTAACCGGTATTACGCCGGTAAAAGGTTTGGCCGTTCCTCTGCTTAGTTACGGAGGCAGTTCACTAGTGGCGCACTCAATTGCCGTCGGAATGATTTTAATGATTAGCAAAAAGGTGAAATATTGAAAAATATCGCTATTACGGGCGGAGGTACAGGCGGACATTTAAGTATTGTCCGCGCCGTAAAAGAGGAGTTAAATAAAAGAGGCGTCAAACCGTTGTTTCTTGGAAGCATAAACGGGCAGGACAGGGAGTGGTTTGGAGATGACGAAGGTTTTAAAGAGAAATATTTTTTCGACTTAACCAGCGTAGTGGATAAAAATTTTAAGGCGAAAATATCAAGCGTTTCTTTGATTTTAAAAGCGGCTAAACTTGCGGCAAAAATTTTTAAAGAACACGATATCGATACGGTTTTGTCGGTTGGAGGATATGCCGCGGCTCCCGGAAGCATAGCCGCCATTTTTATGAGAAAAAAGTTTTTTATTCATGAACAAAACGCCGTTATGGGAAGACTTAACGCTCTTTTCGCCAAACGAGCAAAAGCCGTATTTTCCCCATATCTTGAAAATTCTCCCGTAAAAGATTATCCCGTAAGCGATCTATTTTTTCAAAATGCGAGAATAAGAGAGGATTTAAAATGTATCATTTTTCTCGGCGGTAGTCAGGGCGCTACGGCTATAAACGATTTTGCAAAATGCGTAGCGAAAGGTCTCAATCAAAAGGGCATAAAAATTATTCACCAAAGCGGAAAAAGAGATTTTGAATCTTTAAAAAAATATTATAAAAACGAAAATATACCGGTAGATCTGTTTGATTTTCATAAAGATTTGCATAAAAAAATAGCTAAGGCCGATTTTGCCGTATGCCGAGCCGGAGCAAGTACCGTGTGGGAGTTGGCGGCAAGTCGGCTTCCCGCTTTATATATACCCTATCCTTATGCCGCGGGCGATCACCAATAC
>JALWKJ010000116.1 GCA_027081495.1 Campylobacterales bacterium
CTCTTTTCAAAAAGAGAAGAGGTTATAAGTATATATATGGATTACATAAAAAAAAGCTCCTTAGAAGATCTCTCAAAACTCTTTGGCATAAAAAAATTAAGCAAAATCGATAAATACAAAAATATCGATCTATTCAAAGATCCTACTTTAAAAACCGTGCAAAGATACACCGGAATCGCATACGATTATTTGGACTATAACGGTTTAAGCGAGGAACAAAAGGAGTTTATCGATAATAATCTTATTATATTTTCCAATCTTTTCGGACCGTTACGGGCAAATGACCAAATACCCTACTATAAACTAAAACAGGGTGAAAAAATCGGAGAGTTTTCTATACAAAAATATTATCGTCAACATTTTTCGGATGCTCTTGATTCTTATTTCCAAGATGAGTTTATCGTCGATCTGCGCGCGGGATTTTATACAAAGTTTTACGATCTTAAAAAACCTTTTGTAACTATGAAGTTTATAAAAAACTCTAAAGTAGTCAGCCATTGGGCAAAAGCCTACAGAGGAACGGTCGTAAAAAAGTTGGCTAAGCATATGCCCCAAAACGAGGAGTCGTTTTCTCAAATAGCATTTGAAAATCTCTCCATAATCGAAATTCGCAAATGCAAATTGAAAACCGAATATATATATGAGATAGGCGATTCTTGAAAGAGATAGTACTTGTCGGAATAAACTCCAGATATACTCATACGGCGCTAGGTCTTCGTTATCTTTTCGCAAATCTAAACGAATTGCAAAAAAACGCCGTTATTTCCGAATATGTCATCAAAACGGACTCCTCATCGATCGCTGAAGAGATATTAAGATACTCTCCCAAGATAGTCGCTATCGGCGTATATATATGGAATGCGCTTGATGTTTATGATCTAATCGCTATCATAAAAAAGATTTCGCCAAATACCTCCGTAGTACTCGGCGGACCGGAAGTAAGCCATAAACCGTTTCGCATCGATTGGTCAAACGCGGATTATATCATACAGGGAGAAGGAGAGATCAGTTTTTACAACCTTTGCAAACAAATCTTAAAAAACGATTTTCCAAAACAGAAAATAATCTCTTCCGTATTACCGACTCTAAACGATTTGAAACTGCCTTATAAATTTTACAGCGATCATGATATAGCAAATCGTTATATATATGTCGAAGCTTCGAGAGGTTGTCCCTTTGAGTGTGAATTTTGTCTCTCCGCCATCGACGAAAGAGTAAGAAGTTTCGATCTAACAACCCTGCTAAACGAATTTGAGACACTATGGCAAAGAGGCGCGAGAAATTTTAAATTTATCGATAGAACGATTAATCTAAATATCGGATACGCAAACGCTCTTATGGACTTTTTTTTACAAAAAGAGGAGTTTTACACACTGCATTTTGAAGTTATACCGGATAACTTCCCAAGCAGACTGAAAGAGCGTATCAAACTCTTTAAAAAAGGCTCCTTACAGCTTGAAATCGGCATACAAACTCTAAATGAAAAAGTTTTAACAAACATCAACCGAAAAATGAACCTTCAAAAAGTCAAAGAAAACATCCGTTTTTTGGAAAATGAAACAAACGCGCACCTTCACCTCGACTTAATCATAGGACTCCCCGGTGAAGAGATAGAGAGTTTTGCCGCAAATTTAAATAAATTAAAATCCATTTCAAACAGTGAGATTCAAATCGGAATCTTGAAAAAATTATCGGGAACCACGCTTGATCGTCATGATAAAAAATATAACATGATTTACAGCGATAAACCTCCTTATGAAATTTTGCAAAACGATTTTATCTCTTTTAATAAACTGCAAAAATTAAAACGATTTTCCCGTTTTTGGGATTTAACTTACAATAGCGGCAATTTTTATAACACAATCGAGTATCTATGGAAAGAGACGACCGTCTATGAAGGTTTTTATGCTTTTAGCGAATGGATTTTTACCCAAACTCAATCGACTTGGAAAATTTCTCTAATGCGTTTGAGCGAATTGCTCTTTAAGTATATAACCGATGTTTTAGGCTACGATAAAACCGAGATAGCCGATGAGATGATAAGAGACATCATAAAGATAGAAGGGAGAAAAATTCCGAGAATCTTACAACAAAACGCTTCGAATATTCCAAATCTTAAACGACTCTATTTACAAAAGCACCAAAAAAGACAGATTTTAAGGAGTCAACTATGAAGTTTACATTCTTGGGCACGAGCGCCGGAAAACCGACAAAAAATAGAAATGTTTCCGCTTTGGCGCTTGAGTTCGATCAAGATAATAAATGGTATCTTTTTGATTGCGCAGAGGCGACTCAACACCAAATCCAAAAAAGCGCTCTGTCTATCGGTAAACTCGATACTATTTTCATTACTCATCTTCATGGAGATCATATTTTCGGATTGCCCGGGCTTTTGGCATCCAAAAAAATGGATGAGGCTCTAAAACCGCTAACTCTCTATGGACCAAAAGGGATAAGAAAATTTATAGAGTGCATTATAGAAGTTTCAAAGATGAATCTAGGATTCGATCTTGATATAATCGAATTTGAAGCAAATCAAAAATTCGTTTTTGATAAATTCACACTCACTACGATCGAACTAAAACACTCTATAGAAAGTTTCGCTTTTTATATAAAAGAAAACGACATTTGCAACAAACTCGACGAAAAAAAATTACGAAAGATAGGACTAAATCCTTCACCGTTATATAAAAAGATCAAAAAAGGCAAAACGATTTATCATCAAGGACAAAAGATAAACCCGTCGGATTTTATGCTCAAACCCGTAATCGGAAGAAAAGCGATAATAGCCGGTGATAATAACAAACCTGAAATTTTAGGTAAATATCTAAAAAATCTCGATTTGCTCATTCATGAGGCTACCTACACTCAAAAGGATTATAACAATCTCACAAAAAAAGTATTGCACACGACGGCAAAACAGCTGGGAATAGTCGCGCAAAGATATCTTATCAAAAATTTGATAGCAACGCATATCAGCGCAAGATATAAACCTTGCGACGCTTTGGAATCGTGTGAAATTTTAAAAGAGATAAAAAGCGAATATAAAGGAAACGCGTTTATCGCAAACGATTTTGCCGTTTTTTATCTAAATCGAGATAAACATATTTACCAACAATAAACTCCATACCCACGCGGCGATACATTCATCTGAAACGAGCCGCTTTCCCAAAAACCTACTTCCTTGCCCGTAAAATAGTCTATTATAGGCAAATTATCCGAAACTTTATCGATCGACAAGCGGACTATTTCGGATTTATCCGATCTACTTGCAAAAATCATACACCGTTTTTGTCCAAAATCTCTGGTTCCAAGAACTAAACCGTCTTCATCATCCGGCAAAGTAGCTTCTATTTTCCAACTTGTCCAATGCGGCATGCGAATGAGTGGCAAAAGCTTTTTGAGTTTTACGGTAAAATCGGGAAAATCCCTCCACCAAGTTTTTGTTTCGACCTTTGGCTGGCTTCCGCCGTCTCTCCAAAACGCGAAACCTTTTGCGCCCCTCGCCAAAGCCGCAAAAACTGTATTTCCAATATGCTTGTCTCCAAAAGGAGAGTTAACCACAAAAACCGTTTTCGGTATTGTTACGCCGGGAATATGATCAAAAACGGCAAAATTGGAAAACTCCGCGTTATAATCGCCCTTAAATTCTATTCCGTCATAATTTTGGGGATCGTTATCTTCAAAAATCATCGGGTTCGCGTAACCTCCCTGCAAATCTATCAATGAATATTCAAGATTGTTATAATTATTATTTGCCGTAGAAAAATCCAACTGCATAAAAAACGGTCTGAATCTAACCCCGTTTTGATCGACATCGATCGATTTGATGATATCCGATATTTTTTTCACGGAATCAAATAGACGATATCGTTCATTATCCCAATAAAAATATAACAATTTTTTCAAAAGTTTTGGATTGTTCTTTTTCATTTGATTATACTCTTTTATCAGACGATCGTAGCCGGCTCTATCCCCGTCATATACTCCGTAATCATACATATCCCATATCCAGTACATCCCAAGACTTACGGCTTTTTCGGCTTCTTTAATACTATTGCACAGATTGTATTAAACCCGCCGTTTTTATATTTTCCCCAGCTGCCGGTATTTGGCTCGGGATAAATGATGATCGGGAAAAAAGGTTTTGATCTATTTTCATCTTTTATGGAAAAGTTTCCCAACTCATCTACTTGAACCAACACACCGTTAAAAGCTTGTTTTAAAGATGGTTTCGTAAATCCGAATAGATCTCCGCTGCCGTTTACTTCATGCATACTAAGATCGTCTATCCAAACATCGCTGCTACCGTATTCGCTGCTGTTCATCTCACCCGTATCTCTTAACGCAAATTTTATATGCGTAACATTTAAATCTTTTTTTATATATATGGGCAATACGAACTCTTCCCAACTGTTCGATTTTGAAACTCCCACTACGGGATAGTTTGGAATATCGATAGCTTTCGTTCCGTACAAAAACTCCGCATAATAGCGCATTACATCCGCCGGCAACGATTTGACGAACATATAACCGCTAATGATATACCATTTACCCTCTTTTACGGGAATCGGGCTTATAAACATAACATCGTTTTGCGACGAAAAGCGAATACTTCTATTTCCCGTTCGCTTTATCTGATAGTCATATTCGGCGCCCTCAAACGATATATATGAAGACTCTTTTTCAAAAGAGGAGTCAAATACGCCCTCGGCGATATTTTCAGAATCGGGCGCGATATACGGGTAAGCGATGCCGCCTTCGACGATACTTTTGTCTTCAAATAAATCCATATCACCAATCCATGAAGTATTTATATCCTCGGTTTCATTTTGCAAAACGGCGGAATTTTCTTGCGTCTGTTTTGATTGATTTTGTTCTTGGATTAAGAGAGCGCCGTTTGTTTCAAGCTCGCCTTCCGATATAGATTCAGGCTCAAGCGAAAGTTTTTGATTTTGATCTTTTTTTGCGCAAGCGGTCAATATAAATGCCGATATAATCACTGCTATTAAATATTTAATCATGCCTCTTCCTTAAAAAAAGGAAAAGCAAAAAACGAGCCAAATATATGCAAAAAATTTATTATCTTAAATCATATAAACTTTTTATTGCAAATCTTGAAAAACTATTTATTTTATTGGCTATGTGAAATAAAGATTAGGTGAGAAAGTGGCTCCGGATGCTGGATTCGAACCAGCGACCAAGTGATTAACAGTCACCTACTCTACCGCTGAGCTAATCCGGAATTTATCTTCATCGTTTTGAAGGAGCCGAAATTATACAGAAAATATCCTTATTTGTCAAGAGTTTTTTTGAGTTTTATATAAATAAAACTATTTATATAAAAACAGTATAATTAATGACTATTAAATTATAAAGGAAATCAATGATGAAAAAATATATTGCAATTCTATTTTTAGCGGCGTCTTTTACTCTTACGGGGTGTATAAAAGATATAAATCCATCCGGTATGACTATAGCGATCGGTGCCCCTGAAATAACAAAGTCGCTTCAAAAAGAGTTTCCGTTTGAGCAAAAAACCAAATACGGCAAAGTTGTTTTAAAAGATCCCAAAGCGCTGCTTCAAAAAGGAAGCGACCGTATAACCGCCGGTACTACCATACTCTTTTCCAATGCGTTGATACCTGAACAAAAAGCCGCCGTATATGTTTCGGGAAAACCCTATTTTGATGTTAGCAGCGGCAATATATATCTCTATGAGCCTTCAATCGAAAAACTCGACGCAAACGGATATCAGCTTACAAATCTCGTCAAAGGCACGATAAAAAACGCTATTACTCCGGTCATAAACGAGTTTTTTAAAAAGTATCCGATTTATAAAGTAAATAGGTCGTCCGTAAAAGGATCACTGGTCAAAAGCGTGAGAGTAGAAGACGGGTCTCTTTTGTTGACTCTTGGCATATAAACTTGGGAGGAGAACTCCTAAGTTTATAGAGATTCAAGAGCTTCTATTACGGCATCGCCGAAAATCACTCTTCCTTTATCGTTTGGATGAGTGTTGTCTCCCCAAGACCATTTTTTGTTTACATCTACCCCCGGCTCAACCGCAAGAGTGTGCTTAAAAAAGTCCACAAAAAACCAACCGTTTTCTTTAGCTAATATCTCTGCTTTCTCACGATATCCTAAAAGTCTGCGAGGCGTATTCGGCGGCTCTGAAAGAGGAGGATTGGATCCGGGTTTATAATAATTAGGCACACCGGATGTTGCTATACCGACTTCAACGCCGTGATCAACTCCTTTTTTCAGTTTAGATATAACTTTTATAACCCTATCTTCCCACTCTTTTATGCTTTTGATACGACATTTTTTTACTATATTAGAAGGTATTGAATTTAACTCTTTTACGGTTTTATCTTTATATGAAACAATTTTTGACAATGTTATATTTCTTGAATTTGCGATATCTTGACTTACGATCCCCACAACCATATTTTCGATATCTCCGTTGTATTCGCCTATGATTACGATATCTCCTTTTTTTACGCTGATAGCTTGAGTAAGATAGATAGTCTTACCGCTTGTGTAAAAAGAGATAGGATTTTCTATTATCCAACTATTCGTACTATCTTCCCCATCGGTTTTATTATGATCTTTCAACCATGTTTTCGCATCGTTTGTAGATGACTCAAAAATAAATAGATCTGGATCAAACGCAATAATATCATCAACGGTCGAATGTTGGCGATTTTCACTTAAAAAATCTAAAGCTTCAAATCCTCCGACACCCGCGTTTTGTATATAATACATATGGTTTGTGATGAAATTCAAACGAAGTTTACCGCTTTTTACGGTTAAACTAAAACTATGTTGTTTATCGCTGCTTAAATTCCACACTTTAACCGCTTTAGGATTCGTTTCTCTAAATGCTTTATAAAAAGGCTCGCTTATGTCATTAAAAACTTTTTTTACAGGCAGATAGTTTCCTCTTGGAATCGTATAATCGTAAGTATCTCCGTCGATTTGCATCTGTATAACCGTCGGCACATTCGTACCGGCGTAAACTACGGCTATTTCTTTTGAAGACTCAAGCGTACCGCTTATGACGGTTCCGGCGTCATATACCATCAACTTTCCCTTGTAACTCATAGGCTCGTCGATTTCTTCAAACGCGTTTTTTAATTTATCCGGACCAATAGTATCCGCCACTTCTTCTCTAAAATATTTTTCAACCTCTCCTACATAAGAGTACTCTCCAAGATATCCTTCTCCATCGTTTTTGATGTCAGCTATATTGCCATGAGTTATGGAACTGCCCGCTATAGAAATTTTACGATATTTAAATTTACTATGAACGCCGGGATTAGAAGTATTATCTTCATTCCCGGTTCCATTTTCATCTTTGGTTTTGTTGTCGTCCGTTATTTGAGAACCGTTTGGGGGTTTCTTGCCTCCGTCGGTTCCGCAACCGTTTAACGAGAGCATAAATATCAACGCTAAAATAGCTATGGAAAAAAGATATGTAAAATCGCCTTTTTTTTTCATACTAAATTTTACCGCCTTTTCTAAAATGGACTTATTATATCACAAAAAAAGCTTTTTTGATTAAATTTTTTTAAGAAGATTTGAAAATTAAATATTCCAAATCCTTAGAGTTTAAATTCTTTTTCTATCTCTTTTGCTTTTTCTATTCCGCTTATTGTAAGTTTTGAGTCTTTTAAAAAACCCGACTCCCTTAAACTCTTTAGTGATTTTTTAGCCTCTTTGAGTGTAAACATACCCGTTCCTTCGAGTTTCAAAAGCACCTCTTTTATCGTTTCGTCCTCTTCTTTCGTATAGATACCCAAAAGTAAGACTTTCTGCTCTATTGGCAATTTAAAATCTCCCCATTTATAAAACTATACCGGTTTGATTACGACCATGATGACGATTATGATCATCAAAATAGTAGGCACTTCATTATAGGCTCTAAAAAATTTACCGCTTTTTATACAAACTCCATCTTTTAGTCTTTTTTTAAAATATCCAAGACTAAAATGATAAGCCGCCAACAAAACCACGGCAAAAAGCTTTATATATAGCCATACGCCGGATTCAAAAAGAGAAGGATTGAGATAAATCATCAAAAGACCGCTAAGAAGAGTCGCCCAAAATGCGGGCGTACCGATAATACGGTAAAGTTTATCCTCTTGGAGTTTAATAACATCGGTAAAAGAGTCGCCGTTTTGCTCATGCTCTCTATGATAAACATAGAGTCTAGGTTGATAAAAAAGCATCGCCATCCATGATGTAAAACTCATCACATGAAACGCCAATATCCAGTTGTAATATTCCATCATTCATATCCTGTTCTTATGATCGGCGTTATGATACTATATTTTTATGGAATGTAAACTTTTGAAACAAAAAAGAGCTATGCGAAGTAACCGATTTTGCGCTTTTATATATGTTTTTTTTACTTTTTATGATATTATATAAATAAAAGGATAACTTATGAAGATTTTTAATACTATATTTTTTTTACTATTTTCACTTTTTTTCATCGCCGGCTGCGGTTCAGGTTCGAGTAAAAACGATACCGCAAACAATAAAACGATCTATGAAGACGCGGAAAACGCGCTTGTAGATAAATGGCAGGTAACATTAGGTCCATATGAAGTTCTAAATATCGAAACGGGGGCGCGGGGAAGTAATCGGTCTATTTTTCTAAGACACGACTGGCATGAGCAAAACGGTCATATGGTCAGCGGCGTTTCATATAGATTGACAAACGAAGAGGGTACGGATTGGAACAATACGACGCAAAAAATTCTTCATCTAGATCATATGAAAAAAATCAGCAAAGATAATAAACTATACAGCTTTACTCTCAGCGTAGAAGTTCAAACGAAACTCGGAAAAAGAATGCTGTCGTTTAATACATACTACGACAAAATGAAGTTTGAACCCGATAGTCAAATTTATGACGATGTAGATTATATCGAGCTTGTATATCCTTTAGATATGAAATATGTAAGCCAATACGATAAATGGCAGCACATTCGTATAGACTTGCAAGAATATCTACACAAGCTGGAACCACAAAACGAAATACTCTCGGTCAACGCGTTTGTTTTCGAAGGGGGAGACGATTACTTGGATAATATCTCTTTATCTTCGGATTGAGTTAGCGTATAAAACAAAACGCCGGCTACATCTTTTTTGATAATCTTTTTTTCAAGAAGAAGTTCTTGGAGATTTTTTTTAGATTTATCCGAAAAGAGATATTCTATATCCATATTTGACTGGGGTCTTCTTCTTATGGTTGAGAGTATCTGGAGTTTTGAAAAATCAACCTTTTTTTCGGCTTCTTTTTTATAAACTATCGAGACATTGAAAGAGCCTAGATACTCTCTTAGCTCTTTTAGTTTTTGAAAACCGACGCCTTTGACATCAAAAGCCGGAGGTCTGTCGATAGTTCCTAGATCTATGCGATCTGGCTTTATATCGACAAGAGCTTTTTTAAGAGCGGTCATTTCACTTTTTGTATCGTTTATTCCTTTTACAATCAAAATCTCTATGACCAATTCATTTTTAAACACTTTTCGAAACTCTTTTAATCCGCCGATAATCTTCTTTATATCTATACCCTCAACTGGTCTATCGATTTTTTTGAAACATTTTTGTGTCGCACAATCTAACGAAAGTTTGACAATATCCAATCTACTTAAGCTTTTTTGAACGCTTTTATCGTAAATATTCGAACTATTTGAGAGGATAAGAACTTTTTTTTGTTTTTTTACCTCTTCGAGTTTACAAATAAGCGAATTTAAATGAGGATAAAGAGTCGGCTCACCGTTTGAGGTAATAGTTATGACATCGATATCGGGATATTTTTTTAAAGCGATCTTTACCTCTTTTATTATCTCTTCGACCAAAGGAGGATTTTTTATCTTGGTCGTAACGGTTGATGATTTTAATTCGCAATAAAGACAGTCAAAATTGCATGATTTGGTATCCGGACTTAGATCGATACCCAAAGATAAACCAAACCGCCTTGATTGTACGGGACCGAAAATATATTTAAACATAAGATCACCTTATTTATTGGACTTTTTATAGTTCTTAGAAAAAATATAGCATACTCAAAATAAATTTAAAAGAGCTTTCCTATTTTTCTAAATCCATACCAATACAAAACGGTTCCCAAAACAAAAACTCCGCTAAAATAAGGCCACAAATCTACAAAATTCGTACCTCTAAAAAAGATACTCTCACAACCCTCGATATAGTAGCGAAGAGGAGATATCAGAGACAGCGTCTCCAAAACCGGATGCATCGCATAAACCGGAGTCCACGCGCCGCTTAGAAAAATAAGCGGCATCATTATGATCATAGAAAGCTGCGCGACTTGTAAAATACTCTTAGATACCGACGCTACAAAAAGACCTATGCCCGCGCTGGTAAAACAGTATAAAAGCGTAAGCAGAAAAAAAGCCCAAAAAGAACCGTTTAAGGGCATATCAAACGCGCCAAGAAGTACAAATCCTACGCAAATAACCACGCCTAGCACGATGATAAGTACCTGCGAAAAACTTTTTGCCAAAATCGTTATCCTTGCATCGATGGGCATCAAAAGCATGATATCCCATGTTCCCTCCTCTTTCTCCTTGACAAAAACCATTGCGGGAAGCAAAATCGACAACATAGTTATGATCGAGAGCATTTCGCTAAGAGCCATAAATGTATGGTTATTTGCGTTTTCGTTAAAAAGTTTATGCGTTTTAAGCTCTATAGGAAAATTTATCCCGCTAAAAGAGAGAATGATGTTTTGAAGATATCCAAGCGTCGTAAAACTCTCCGCCGCGGCGGTGGAATCCAATAAAACATTCAACTGTACATTTTCACCCTTTCGATATGCTTTTTCAAAGCCGCTATCAAAAATTATGCCTACGAGAATTTTTTTATTAAAAATCGCTTCACTTAGCTCTTTTTGAGAATTAAATCGTTTTGGAGGAAGAAATTCCGGCAAATGAAGATGCGATAAAATTTTCAAGCTTATCCCTCCGGAAGTATAATCGACATATCCTACGCTAACATTTTTCGGTTTTATCTGCATCCCCTCGCCCGCGACATAAACATCTAGGGTAAAAGAGTAAAGCACTACGGCAAGAAGCCCCCATGATCTTAGAAAAACTATAAGCTCTTTTGCCACGATACTCCAAAATACCCGCATCATCCAAGCTCCTTTTTTAAAAATACTCTTCCAAGTCCAAGCAAAGCTACCGCATAAAAAATCAAAATTCCGATATAGAGCAAAATCGTCTCGGATTTCAACCCCTCGCCTATAAGAAAACAGTCATAAAGTATATGGTTGTAATACATTACCGGGAAAAGATGAGCCTCGATATATGAAGCTTTATCCATCGCCGAAATCGGGAGAATAATTCCGGAATATAAAAATCCCGGCAAAAGCGTAACTATGACGGTAAGCACTACCGCGGCTATTTGAGAACGGGTAATGATAGAAATAAGCATACCGATTCCAAGACTTATCAATATATACAACTCGCTTACCGCCCAGTAAAGAAGAAAGCTTCCTCTAAACTCCACCTTAAAAAGATATGTCGCCCATAGAAAAAGAATAAATATATTTACGGAGTGAAGCATAAAAACGGGAGTCAATTTAGCGACAATAAACTCCGTTTTACTCACGGCCGATGCATAAAAGTTAAAAATCGTACCTTTTTCTTTCTCTTTAACAATCAACAAAGCGGAAAGAATCGCCGGAGCGACAAGTAAAACCAAGCCTATAAGTCCTGGTACCATCGCATCTTCGTCTCTCATCGCCTGATTGAAAAGATTTCTGCTGTTGATTGTTATAATCCCTTTTTTAAAAGCCAGATCTCCGCTTTGTCGGGCAGCATTGAGCACCACGCCTCTTACATAATTTTCCATCGTTACGGCACGCGATGGAAAAGCGCCATCGACAAATAATCCAAGTTCGCTTTTTTGAGCATGCAAAAGGCGCTTTTGAAATGAGGAAGGAATAATCAAAACCATATCGGCTTTCGCTTTTTTGATAAGATGAAGAGCCTCTTGTTCACTCATGTTCGAGATCGTCGGTTTAAAATATTTAGAGTGTTCAAACTTTGAGATCAGTGTTCTAGAGTAAAAGCTATTATCATGATCTAAAATGATGATTCTCGCATTTGTCACTTCCATTCGTATTCCGTACCCAAACAGCAGTAAAATCATCGTCGGCATGAGATAAACCATGATTATAAGACGGGTTCTAAAAAGTTCGGTCAACTCTTTGAGAATATACGCTTTTATAATACCGTATTTCATCGATAATACTCCAAGAATATCTCCTCAAAGTTTTTTGCCCTCGGATGAAGCTTATGTAAAACTTCAACCTTTTCGTCCGCCACTTTTTTTCCCTCTTTTAAAAGCACGACCCTATCACAATACTCGGCTTCGCTCATATAGTGCGTCGTAATCAAAATCGAAATTCCCCACTCTTTTACAAGTTGGCGGAGTATCTGCCAAAATTGAGATCTCGCTATCGTATCCACGCCTGAAGTGGGTTCGTCCAAAAAGAGCACGAAAGGCTGATGCAAGAGCGCTGCCGTGATGGAAAAACGCTGGTTTATCCCAAGAGGAAGATCATTTGGCATCGAGTCTAAATACTCTACAAAACCTAAAGATTTCGCATAATCGTAGATTCTTTTTTGAGCCGTAGAAGACGGGATTTTGTGCATATTCGCGAAATAAAGAAGATTTTCGCGTACCGTCAGATCTTTATAAAGAGCGAAATGTTGACTTACATATCCTATTTTTCCCTTTAAATCCCTTCTATCCCTCCCGTTTAGAATCGATTTTCCTAGAAGATAAAGTTCGCCTTCATCCATCGCGTATAAACCTAAAAGCATTTTTATGAAAGTCGTCTTACCCGCTCCGTTCGCACCCAAAAGCCCGACTATTTCGGCGCTTTTCAATTTTAAATCGATCCGATCGTTTGCGATAAAATCTCCAAATTTTTTACTCAAACCTTTAGCTTGCATTACGATTTGCGGTATTTTTGCATGATTTTGCCGTTTTTGTATCTTTATACGCGGTAGTATCCGGTTTTTTTTCAAAGCGTTGACAAAAAAGAGAGCTTCAAGAGTCGGTCTTTTATGTTTCGTATTCAGGGGTTTTAAAGAATAACTACTATCTCCGAATGTTATACAAGACTCTTTACAGACGACTTTTTGATATGTAAACTCTTTGACTGAGTCCAAAAGCTCCGATACGCTTCCCGACGCTATAATCCGCGATTCATCAAAAAGAAGTATTTTGTCCATTTTTGCCGCTTCTTGTATATATGCGGTGCTGATGACTATAATAGATCCTTCGCTTTTTGAAATTTCTTTCAATATATCCCACAACTCCATACGACTTAGAGGATCTACTCCGGTTGTCGGCTCATCCAAAAGTAGAAGTTTCGGTTTATGAAGCAGCGTACAGATAAGAGCGAGCTTTTGCATCATGCCCCCGCTTAATTTTCTAGCTTCTCTTTTTCTAAAATCAACGAGTCCCGCCATATGAAGCAATTTTTCCTTATACTCGTTAAAAGCTTTATCTTGTTTTATATTTCTAATATTTGCGAAAAATCGCAAATGTTCCTCAACCGTAAGCGTCTCGTAAAGCACCAAACCGATACCTTGAGGCATAAGACCTATTTGGGATTTTAGAGATTGAGCTTCTTTGATACGGCGGTATGTTATATCTTTATATTTTATCTCGCCCTCAAAACCCTTAAGCGCCGAAATCGCGTGTATCAGTGAACTTTTACCGGCGCCGTCGGCTCCGATAAATCCGACAATCTCCCCCTCTTTTGCGCTAAACGAAGCGTTTTTTATTCCGATTTGGTTTTTATAGTAAACGGTTACGCTTTTTACCTCGAGAGAATTTTTCATAGCATCGGCTAAAGCGAAGGCAGTTGTTTTAGAGATTTAGGCAAACCTTTGGAATCGATAGAGATGACTCCGACGGCATCGATTCCCGGTTTCAACAAAGCGTTCGGTTTATCCGGTCTGATATGCACCTCAAAAACTCGTTGAATACGATCATTTGCCACACTCACCTCTTTTGGCGTAAACTCCGCCTTTTGCGCAATATAGACTACGCGAGATCGTATAGGTTTATTCGGGTATGCGTCCAAAAAAATGACCGCTTTATCATTTATCTTTATTTTACCGTTTTGTATCGTATCTATAAAAAGTTTTAGATACATCGTTTTTGGATCGGTAAGTATCAAAACAGGCATTCCAGCGGCCGTTACTTCACCTTCGTTGGCTATCTTTTGAACCACATAACCGTTTACGGGCGAATATAGTTTTAGATCATCCAAAACGGCTTCTACCTGGGCTTTTGAAGATATAAGCGCTTTTATATTTTCATCCATAGCTTCAACGGCGTCTTTTAAAATATCCGTTTTTTCCTGCATTGCCAAAGCCTCTTTTTTTGAAGCTCTTGCGACATTTAACGCTTGAATTAAGCGCTCTTTTTCAAATAAAAGAGCTTTTAATTTATCGCTATCGCTTTTATATTTTAATTTTGCAAGCTCTACGCTATGTTTTTGTATCAGTTTTTGAGCATAAATCTTTTGTAATCGTCCTAAATCTTTTTTATCCTGTAAAATCAAATTCTTTAAAGAATCTATATCTTTTTCAAGCGCTTTTTTCTGTGCGACTACGCTTTTGAAATTTGCGTCGGCTTTTAAGAGTAAAAGAGGAGTGGTTTTTAAAGATATGGACAACTCTCTCTTTTTTGATGACAGCTCTCTTTTTGCGGCTTCGATTTTTGAACTTATAACATCTTTTTTCGCTCTAAACTCTTTACCGCCGATAATAGCCAAAAGGGTTCCTTTTGAAACTCTATCTCCCTCTTTGACAAACAGTTTTTCTATTCGTCCAGGATATTTGCCGCTTATATTTATAAGATCACCGTCAACTCGACCGCTTCCGGCAATCAAATTTTTAGGTAATTTTCTCTCATGAAGCCTATTATAAATCAATACCGCCGAGACGATCACGATAAAACCGAGAACTACGCCTACCCAATACTTTTTTAACCATTTCACTCTCTCTCCTCTACACCTTCTAAAAAGGTTTGCAAAACGGCTTTACTTTGCCGTTTTAAATCTCCGCCCAGATGGAGCCAATGCTCTATATATCCCAATAAAAAGTTATGAAACAGATATGAAAGCAGCGTCGAGTCGTTGATTTTTAAATTTTTCTCTTTTTTCAAATCTTCAAAAACAAGCGTCGTATAATCATAAATAATTTTTGCCGGATTTTTTTCACCGAGACTCAATTTGGTAAAAAAAAGAGGATCTCCGGCGATCGGATCAAAAATGAGTTTTGATTTTGAACAAAAAAGCTCAAACTTCAGCGCCGCTATAATCTCAAGTCTTTTTTTAGGATCTTTTGTCTCTTTACAACGATCTATTATATCTTTATATAAAAGGTCTATTTCATGCTCTATATATGCGTAAAAAAGAGCGTCTTTTGATTCGAAAAGTTTATAAAGCGCACCGACCGAAATCCCGCATTTTTTTGCCAAAGCCGCCATCGTAACGGCTTCGAAGCCGACACTTTCAAAATAATCCGCCGCTTCGCTTAGTACCAACGAGCGTTTTAACTCTTTTACTTTTTTTTGCATGATCTTTTTCATAATCCTATTTTAGAATAGCATTACTTAATTTAGAATCAATTTATAAAAAAATGAATTCAATTCACAAAATAGGACAAGCATAATGAATTACTCTTTTAATCTATATAATATTTATTGATTTACTTGACATTATTCTCTTTTTCAGATATGATTAATCATATTTTTCATAAAACTCCATAAAATAAAGGCTTTCTCATGACAAGAACTTGTCCTATATCTCTAAAAAGCATTGATACTCAAATCGTACGAATAAATTCCGTGCAAATGTTTTTTATATTGACGGCGTTTTTATTTACAAATGAATCGGTATTTATAAATTTCTTGCTTTTTGATTTTACTATGCGGCTATTTAAACTACACAAATACAGTCCTCTTACTATTTTAAGCGTACAAATTATCAAATCGATTAAATTAAAATCAAAATTTAGCGATGAAGCGCCAAAAAGATTCGCGCTGATTCTTGGATGGATATTTTTACTTACGACTTCGCTAGCGGTCGCGCTGGATTCGCAATTTTTTACTTTGACATTTACCCTGATACTGCTTATTTGTACGGCTCTTGAAGCGGCATTTGAATTTTGCATCGGATGTACTATATATCAATGGGGCGTAAAACTGTTTTCTTAGGTTAATTTTTCAAATCCGCTTTTTGCAAAAGATTCAAAAGCTTCAAAAAGTGCGCTTTTGTATCTATTTTTATGATATATCATAAAAAGATCTCTTTTTAAAGATATATTTTTCTATCTTATTTCAAAAAGCTCTCCTCTTTGAAGCTCTTTTTCTACTACGATTTTTGAAACGCAAGAGATTGTATCTTTGTTCTTTTTTAAAACCGTTTTCATCTCTTCAAACTCGCAAAATTCCATAAATATTTTAAGCTCTTTGGAGATATCCCCAAGAGCGTTTAAAAAGAGTTCTCTAGTTCCCGAACCAGGCTCTCTTAGAAGCCATTTTTTTGAAAAAAGTCGGTCGATATAAAACTCTTTATTTAAAAAGTTTTTATCGCCGCTTACTACAACGAGTTTATCGCTTGCCATCCGTATCTTTTCTATATTCGGTTCATGAGTATAGGACTCTATGAAACCGATATCTATGCCGCCTTTAAGTACCAGGGATATTATCTTTGATGAATTTTGTATATCTTTTACGATCTTTGTGTCATCGTATTTGGATAGAAAATCAAATATTATTTGAGGAGAAACGAAATCTCCTATCGTTTTACTTGAAGCCACATGCAAAATACCTGAAATTTTATCTTTTTTGAAAATATTTTGAACATCTTTAAGAGCCAAAAAATGTTTATGGCTTTTTTCTTTAAACGCTCTTCCTC
>JALWKJ010000117.1 GCA_027081495.1 Campylobacterales bacterium
GTTTGGATCTTTTTCGATAGCTTCTATGACATCTTCGGTCTCTTTTACGACGGAGCGTATAATCGATTTTATCTCTATGTCGTCGATGGAATTTTCTATCTCTTTGAGATTTTCAACGCTTTTTCTGGCTCTTGAAGTTATCTCTATGACCTCTTGCGCGCTCACTCCTATGCCAAGCTCTCCTTTAACTTTATCCTCCATAGGATCGAAACCGTAATAGAGATAAAACCCCGCTAGAAAAAAAAGCGCTAGCACGATACTTAAAATCATGCCGTTTTGGGTCGCAAAGAGCGATGTAAAAAATGTGGCGAACGACAATATAACCGCCGCCGCGGTTTTGTATTTTAACTTTGGGGCTTTTGCTATGTTGCTTGCGTTATACTCTTTTTCCTGTAAAAATCCCCGCCTTGCGATCGTCGCTCCAAGCAGATACAAAGCCGTCGATATTCCAAGAGTAATTATTGAGACGCTGCCGCTTCCGATAAGCGCGAAAAAAAGAGCGAACACTAGCGGCAATGTCAAGATATAGAGCATAAGACCTTTTATAAAAAAAGGTTTTTTATCTTTTGAAATGGGATTATACCGCTTCGCTTTGCTCATTTATATCCTTTAAAGATTAAAAAGCGCCTGAAAAGAGACGGCGCCTAAAGTTGCCAAAATAAGCAAAAAACCGATAAACCTATAAAGCGCGTTATGCATACTTTCTCCGTTTTTAAACTGCAAAAAGATAAAATCTTCGCATTAGATTATACAGAAGTTATTGTTAAGGAAAAATTATGTTTGAAAATATGGATAGAGATTTCGTGCTTCACAGTTACGGGCGCAATTATATAGATTTCGCGAGTGCGAAGGGGGCGAGAGTTTATGATAAAAACGGTGATGAATATATCGATTTTACATCGGGAATAGGAGTCGTAAGCGTCGGTCATGCAAATAAACGGGTAAGCGAGGCCATATGCGACCAGGCTTCAAAAATTATCCATATATCAAACCTTTATCTCATCCGTCCGCAGGCGATGCTCGCAAAGTCTCTCGTAGAAAAGAGCGGATTTGATATGAGATGTTTTTTTGCGAACAGCGGAGCGGAAGCGAACGAAGGAGCTATCAAAATAGCGCGAAAATACGGAGAAGAGGGCGGAGTGGTAAAACGCTATAAAGTGATAACCCTTCAACACTCTTTTCACGGACGAACGATTTCGACTCTAAAAGCTACGGGACAGGAGAAAATGCACAACTACTTCGGTCCTTTTCCCGACGGTTTCGTTTATGCTAAAGATTTAGACGAGATCGAGTCTCTTTTGGACGATAAGACGGTGGCGGTCATGATCGAGCTTGTCCAGGGAGAGGGAGGCGTCGAGCCTCTGGATAAAGAGAAAATAGCCGCTTTATGTAAAATTTTAAAAAAGAGAAAAATCCTTCTTATAGTCGATGAAGTTCAAACCGGAATATATAGAACCGGAGAGATTTTCGCGTCAAACCTCTACGATATAAAACCCGATATCATAACGACCGCCAAGGGACTTGGAAACGGAGTGCCCATAGGAGTGGTCATGACGACTTTAAAGGATATATTTTCTCCCGGAGATCACGGCTCTACATTTGGCGGAAATTATCTTGTAAGCCGCGTGGCGCTGGAGGTTCTTGATATTTTGGACGAGTATAAAAACAGCGGAGCGCTGGATGAGTTTATGCTCTATTTTGAAAGAAAATTAAAAGCGTTTGTAAGCGAGTATCCCGATATCGTAGAAAAAGAGGTCGGTCTTGGTCTTATGAGGGGGCTTCGCATAAAAAGAGGAGAACTTTTAACGAAAATAATCGAAAATTCGTTTAAAGAGAGGCTTTTGGTTTTAAAAGCGGGAAGAGATACGCTTCGTTTTCTACCCCCTTTGACGATCTGTAAAGAGGAGGTTGACGAGGGATTTTTAAGGCTTAAAAGAGCTTTTGAAAAGATTGGAAGTTCATGATAAGCTTTAGCGAATATATGCGAAGATGGCTTTACGATAAAGAGGGATATTACGCAAAGTTTCGCACTATCGGAAAAGAGGGTGATTTTTATACCGCGGTAAGCTCGAGTATGTTCTTTGGCGGCGCGATAGCAAAAAGAGTCATATCCGTCATCGAAGAGGGGTTTTTACCTTCTAATACCGTGATTTTGGAAATCGGCGCGCATCAGGGGTATCTTTTGGCGGATATCGTTCAATTTATCTATACATTAAAACCAAATCTGCTAAAAAGCGTTAAATTTGCCATAATCGAGCCTTTTTACGAAAATAGAATCGCTCAAAAGAGATATTTTAAAGACTCTTTTGGAGATAGTATCGATCTAAAAATCTATAAAGATCTCGACGAGATAAAACAACAAAGCGCTTTTATCGTCGCAAATGAGATTTTTGACTCTTTTGGCTGCGAGTTGATCAAAGACGACAAGATGCTTTACAAAACGCACGAGGGGTTTGTTTTTGAGAAGATGGACGATTATACGAAAGAGATAGCTAAAAGATACGATATATCAAAAGGCGAAGTATCAAAAGGCTATGAAGAGTTTGCGCAAAAAATGGCAAAATCTTTTGAAAGATATGAATTTGTCTCTTTTGATTACGGTGAACTTCAAAAAAGGGGAGATTTTTCGATAAGAGTTTATCATAAACATAAATCCATACCCTTTTTTACTCTTACCGATTTTATCAAAGACGAGACTCAAAAATTTAAAGAGATAAATTTGAACGATCTTTATCAAAAAAGCGATATCACTTACGATGTGCATTTTAATCACCTTATAGACGCTTTTAAAATAAGCGGCGCGAAGCTTTACGGATATAAAACTCAGCTTGCCGCTCTTGTGGAGTTTGGGATTGTAGAGCTTTTGGAGATACTTCGAGAAAAAAGCGATCCAAAGAGTTACAAAAATGAGTTAAATCGTGTTAAAATGTTGATCGATCCCGCATTTATGGGCGAGAGATTCAAGGGCGTGATATTTAGAAAAAATGATAAAATTTAAGTTCTTTGAAAAATATGATTCTCGAACAACATCTGCAACGGCAGGGTCAAAATTTGGGACAAATTTTGGGGACCCGCCGTGAAGCCGTTTGAGAGAAGCGTCATTTTTCAAAGAACTCAATTGTAAAATATACTTTTTAGGAGATAGCATGAAGATAACCGTAAACGGACAAAAAAAGATCATCGGCGACAATATGACCATAAAAGAGTTGCTGATACAGCTTGGGATAGAAGATAAAACCATGGCAAGCGCCGTAAATATGGAAGTCGTTAAAAAAGAGCAGTGGCAAACAAAGCGCATCAAAGAGGGCGATAAGATCGAATTTTTGCATTTTGTCGGAGGAGGGTGATTTACCTCTTCTCTCAACGCCGCTTGCTGACAAAACGGCAAAATCCTCTTATAAAACGACACTTCGGTAAAATTATTGTATTTTTGTAAGATTATGTTAAAATAAGCAAATCTTGTTTACGGTATAAGGAGTGAAAATGCAAAGTATCGAAGCAAAACTAAAACATCTTGAATTTATCCAAAATACGATCACCCGAATGGCAAACAACTCTTTTTTGCTTAAAGGTTGGTGCATCACCGTCGTCGGCGCCATCATCGGGTTAAACAAAGACGGCGTTGACTGGAAAGTGACTACGCTGGCTATCTTTTTGACGCTGATGTTTTGGATACTTGACGGATACTTCCTCTCTCAGGAGCGGTACTTTCGCGGCAGATACGACGAAGTGCGACAAAAAAAGCCCGAAGAGATTGACTTTCGTATGCAACTAGACGGAGAGAAGAGTTCGTATATGGACTGGTTTGTAAGTATCGCATCTGTAACTTTACGGATATATTATCTGACTATTTTGATTGCGTTGTTTTTCTTTACTTTTTTGATGTAGGGTGTTTTAGATGGGTGAGAGTCGAAAACCGAAGATTTTTATTAGTTATAGTCGTAAAGACAAAAAATGGAAAGAGTTTATAAAAGGTCATTTTAATAAAAATGTATTTGATATGTGGGATGATGGACATATAGAACTCGGTGAGAATTGGTTTTACAAAATTCGTGATTCATTACATGAAGCCGATGTTGCTCTTTTGTTATTAAGCAAAGATTTTTTTAATTCAGAGTTTATTGCGAATGATGAACTTCCAATTTTTTTGCAACGCTATAAAGAAGGTGATGTACAAATCGTTTATGTTTTTATACGCCCTTATAGTTATGAACAAATTGATTGGGTTACAAAAAAAGGTAAATCTTTACAGGGGTATATTAGTCCAGATAAACCACTGAGTAAATATCTTAATAAAAGTTTTGATGAAAGTTTTAAATTAGAAAAAAAAATAGCAAAACTTGTTGATAAAATACATAGCCTTTATCTTAAAA
>JALWKJ010000118.1 GCA_027081495.1 Campylobacterales bacterium
ATCATGAGCGCCCTCACAGTGCCCTTTGCTATCAGCCACCGGCAAAGGTTTCAGGCAGACAAAATGCTGCCTGATATACAATCAAAGACTAACTTTGGAAATGGTACTACTTTTGGGTGCAGGTCACCACCTAACAATTATTACATGAAAGACCCGATTTAAGGGGATTGAGACTTGATTTCTTTCACACTCTATTATTCCTTCTTCAATAATAAAACGGCAACCGACCATTCTTACTAAATTCAACCAATATCATCGATAAAACGGTTTATTGTGTAGAATTTTAAAATTTTTGTGTACAAAGCGTGTATAAGATCAAAGTAAAGCGATTTCATGTCGATATTTAGAGCATATAAATTCTGCAAATATGCAAAAATATAAGGGTAAGCTTTATGTCATTGAACAAATCTCTTTTGATGCTTGTTTTTTATCTTTTTGCATCGCTGGATCTATATTGTGACGAATACTCCATGATAAAAGACGAAAATCACGCAAAAGAGAGCTACTTTATAAAAATAGCCGCCTTAAACTCTATAAAAAACGCGAAAAAGATCTCTTTATCTACCGATTTCCCGACCCGAATAATCTTCATGAGAGATTACTATAGCGTAATTTCAAAAGATTTTGCGCTAAAAGAGGATGCGAAAAGATTTTTAAAAAAGGTACGAAAAAAATATAAAAAAGCTTATTTGATCACCCTCTATAAAAGCACAAAACGAAAAAAGAGTATAAAAAAACGAAAAAGTTCCCCTCTACAAGACGCCGCAAGACTCTACGAAAACAAAAGATACGAAGAAGCTCTGGCGATGTTTGACCGTATTTTGATAGAAAATCCCACAAACGAAAAAGCGGCGCTTTACTATGCCAAAACCCTTTATAAACTCAAACTATATAAAGAAGCGAAAAACAGATTTGACGAGCTTCTCAAAAAGCCGTTTGCAAAAGAGGAAGCAAGAGAATATTTAAAAAAGATAAAAAAAAGAGACAAGAGAAACTTTTTTCAGACTATTTTCTCTATCGGCGCGGGATATGACGACAATGTCAATCTAAACAGCGATAAAAACACTACAGTTTACGGTCCATATACGCTTTTAAACGATACTTCAAAAACAAAAAGCGCTTACGCCATAGCGGCGCTTTTACTACAACACGGATATAAAGCCGAAAAATTCAATATCGATAGCTCGTTTTACACATATAACGAACTACTGCACTCCGCAAAAGGAAACGATCTGAATTTTTTTGATTTTTCTATAGCTTTTTCAAAAGATTTTGATACATTTTCTTTGATACTTCCGATCGGATTAAACTATCTGTTGCTCGATTCAAAAACGATAAGTTACAATCTCTACGCGACCCCTCGATTGAAATATACTATAAATAGAAAACTCGCCGCCGCCCTCTTTGCGATTTACAACGACAACCATACTAAATTTGCCGACAACAGAGATTATATCTCCTATGGAGGCGGTTTTGAAATAAAATATCTTCATGATAGATTATTGATGCAAAATAGCGTAACTTATGAAAAATTTGACGAAAAGAAAACTCCCAGATACGATATAAATAAAGATCTTGTAAAATTTACGCTTTTGGGTCGTTATGCGCTGTTTACGAACTTTTATCTTGGAAGCGGCATAACATACGAAGATCACAGATATAAAGATCTAGATCAAATTCTCGGATATAAAAGAGAAGATAAAAAAACTATTCTTTACGCTTCAGTGATGAAGAAATTAACGACAAGATCGACCGCCGTCATCGTATGCAGACATACGGACAACAGTTCAAATATAAATATATTCGACTACAAAAAAAATAACTGCTCGCTTGAGTATAAATATCGATTTTAAAGGAATCTTATGAAAAATTATATTTTTTTACTGCTTATCTGTTCAAGCGCCGTTTTTGCCAATATCGGGGAAGTTACGGCTTTGAGAGGAAACGCCGATCTTTTTAGAGACGGTAAGCGAAAAAGCGTTGAAAAAGGGTTGAAACTAAAAGAGCACGATCGTATCAAAACAGCCGCTAATTCAAAACTACAGGTTATATTTAAAGACAAAACGGTTATATCTCTAGGTCAAAAAAGCGAATTAATCGTTGACGAATATCTATATAACGATAAAGATAAAAAAGCCAAATTCTCTATAACCAAAGGTTTTTTCAAATCGATTACCGGAAAAATCGGAAAATTGGCGCCAAAGCACTTCAAAGTCAAAACATCAAACGCGACCATAGGAGTCCGCGGAACGACCATAATAGGCGAAACCTCAAAAAAATTGGACATCATAGCCTGCTCGAGAGGACAGATAGAGGTTGTCAGCGAAAAAGGAAGCGTTATCGTAAATCAGGGTGAGCGAACGATTGTAGCACAAGCAAAAGCGCCCGCAAAAGCGCAAAAGGTAAATATGATTATTCTAAAACAACTCGATAAAAAAAGCGATCCTACCAGTATAGAGACTAAAGCCTCCTCTCAAACGAAAAATATAAACAACGAACAGATAAAAGAAAATGTCTCAAAGAAAAAAACGCAGGCCAAACAAGAAGAAAAATCTACGATTTTAACGGAAGAAACCATTTCAAGGCGCGCCGATCTTTCGGATATTCAAAAGGTTCTCGGCACGCAAACGCCCGTATATGAAGGAAAAATCACTCAAGGAAGCACGAGTTTCGGAGATATAAAACTCGACGGCGTAAACAAGGTAAATTTGGGATTTGATCTTGGAGCCGCAACGATGGATGGAAATATGAAATTCGAAGATCCTATAAAGCGACACGATATATCGGTAGAAGGAAAGGTAAAAGACGACGGGACATTTAATTTCAATTCCGTTAACGGATACGACGGCGGAGGCAAAGGTAAAATCGAAGCAAACGGATATAAAAAAGCAAACGCTAAGATCGATTTTGAAGAAAAAGATCTTTTTACCCAAAAATCAAACTTTATCAAAGCGAAACTCGAGACGACTCTAAAGGAGTAAGAAGTCTCGCTCTTTTTAAAATCTATATCAATATATCATGATATATTAACTTTATCATGCTATACTCCTTTGAGCAAAAGATTATCACCGCACCAATAAAGGTAAAAAATGAATAAACATATTTTAGTTATGTGCACCGGCAACTCTTGTCGAAGCATCATAGCCGAAGCTTTGATAAACGCCAAACTAGAAGGCTTTAGGGCAAAAAGCTGCGGTACCGCTCCAATCGGGAAAGTAAATGAAAACGCGAAAAAGGTTTTAAAAAATCACGGTATCTGGAATGATAGTTATCACTCCAAACATCTCGACGAGTTAGTTGAAAAAAAGTTTGACTTAGTGGTAACGGTGTGCGATCATGCAAAAGAGAAGTGCCCTATTTTTCCAAAACCTCTGCCCAAAATTCACGAAGGTTTCATAGATCCGCACGGCAAGGATTACGATGCGTTTGAATCGACATATGAAGAGATACGAAAGCGGCTTCTTCCTCGTATAAAAGCGATATTTAGCGGTGATGTAAAAAATCTAAGATCCGATGATCTTATCTGCTACTGCAAAAAGGTCGATAAAGCGACGATTGAACAGGCAATCGACGAAGGCGCGGATACTCTTTTTAAGATCAAAGAGAGTACGAAAGCCTGTACGGGAAGCTCTTGTAAAGAGAGTAATCCCCTTAAAAGATGTTGCGCAAAAGAGATAAATACACTCATAAAATCAAAAGGGAAAAAGATGAAAAAAAATGTTTTCAAAACGACTGAAGGCATAAAGATCCAATTTAGCGGCGCGGTTGCAAAAGAGCAAATCGTAAAAATGGTAGAAAATTGCGCGACGGGACAATGCGAATGTATGAGCGAAAATACAAAAAAGAAAATAGACGACATGCAGGTTGACGGTAAAGACGGCGATGTGAAACTTCATCTCAAAGGAGATATAAGCAAAGAAGAGATTGAAACCGCTCTTTCAAAATCAAAAGTTTTAAACAAAACATAAAAATGTTATCACATATCTCTAACGCATCTAATATTTGCGGTGTCGGTTTGGGTTTTGCCGTTATCATAACCATTGCCGAAATCAACCGTAGTCACTCCTCCGCTTCCGGTTGAAGACCAATAAAGCGAAGACGATCCGAAACTAAAAGCGTCGTTCCATCCCGCTTTAATAGTTAAAGAGTGAAGTTCGTTTACATTTGGAGCTCTCCACCCTCCTCCGTCAAGCGAAAGAGACCGACAATAATCCAACGCCGCCGTCCACTGAAGGGAATTTGATTCTACTTCGTTATTGTCCTGCCACTGGAGTTTATGTTCAAAATCATTTACGATCTCTTTAGTCGCGTCCCTAGTTAAAGACAATACAAACTCGTCTCCTCTTACGCATCGAACATATTTTTCATTTATCAAAAAAGTCTTTTCGCTTCTTGGATCGTTAAAATCGACCCACAGAGCATATGTCAATAAAATCGCGCGCGTCTGTACGCTGGTCCAATAACCGTCGCTCGCGGTATTTATGAACCCTTTTTTGATCGTCGGAGCCTCTGCCGATCTATCGAGTAAAAAATATAGTTCATGAATATTGGGCAGTCTCCAATCGTTAAATCCGCCCAGAGTCAATCCGCTACAATATGAGTCGCCGTCGCTCCACCTGTAAGTTTTGGTTTTTACATTCAAATCGTCTTCCCAAACGAGTCCGGAAGTCGTATCGTAAACTATTTCGTTCGCATCGTCTCTTTTATAAATATAATCGACGCCTTTTTGAAGCTTTCCGTCGTCCTCGCCGTATAAAGATACTTTATCTCCGGTTTTAGGCAAAGCAAAAGATGAAGAGTTGTTTTCATAGACGATTATATTTCCGGCTATATCTATTGAAACGACATCCGTATTTGCGTCGTTATCCATATCCGCGCCAAAGACTTTTAACACATTTGAGACATCAGTCGCGACCAACCGTTCCAAAAAACCGTCTCCCGTAGAGTTGTTGTCATACCAGACGATTTTTCCGCCGTTTTGAGAAGAGTTTGACAACACATCTATATCGCCGTCGCCGTCCATATCTACTCCGCTTGCATAAAGTACTCCGGTTAACGACGATGTAATCGCTGTTGGAATCGAAAATGTTACGGACGGCGTTTGCGAACCTAAACTTTTATGCCTGTAAATCGCGCCGTTTTCTTTTGAAACGCTAAGAATATCGTCATATCCGTCCAGATTTATATCGGTCGCGACTACCGAGCCTATCGCCCGTATGCTATTGTCTTGAAAATGAGCCGTAAAAGTCGTCGCCGAATCGATATTTTCATACCAGTAGATATTATCTCCAAGGGCTGAAGCCCCCAAAACATCTATATCGCCGTCTTTATCAAAATCGCTTACATCGACAAAAACCGCATTTTCGATATTTACATCATCGATGGCGTACGGACCGTTAAATACCGAATCACCCACATTTTTTATCCAATCTATTCCACCGTTTGCGAAAGAGGCCGTCACGATGTCGATATCGTTATCTCCATCCATATCCGCAACGGCGAACGAGGATATATCGGTGACGGTAGTCGATACGGGTTGACAGTCAAATGTTTTATTTCCGTCATTTGTACAAATATTTAACGCATATCCGTTTGTCAAAGACGAAAAGATTATATCTTTGAAGCCGTCGTCGTTCATATCCGCTATTTTTACGAAATTCGCGGTTTTGATATCGCTTATATTGTGCTCTTTAAATTCAAAGCCGCCAAGATTTTCGTACCATGCGATATTTGCCGCCGAAACGCTTACGATATCTCTGTCTTGGTCATTGTCAAGATCATCTATCTCAACCCACTTCGCATCTATGGCAAAAGTCGTCACCGTATGCGGTATATACGGCAAAACGGTTGGAGGATTTACCGTAACGGTAACGATATCGCCGCTTTTGGCTCCGGCATCGTCGGATACGCTAAGAGTTATCTCATGGACTCCCACGCTAAAATCGCTCTTTTGTAACACCATATCGTTTCCAAGCAATATACTGCCCTCTTTCCACTCATACGATAGTGTCGTATTGTCTATATCCGTGCTGTTTTGCGCATTTAAGACGACCAAAGATCCTTGCGTTATGGTTATATCTTCTCCCGCGTTCGCGACCGGCGCGTCGTTTACGGCGTTTATCGTAAGCGTAACCGTAGCTTCGTCTGAATCTATTTTCAAATCGCTTGCGACATATGAAAAAGTATCTTCTCCAAAATAGTCGCTATCGGGTATATATCTCAAATTAGGCGCGTTCGCGTCGAGTATGCCGTGTATCGGCTGATTAACGATTTTATACGCCAAATTCGTATCATCTACATCGACGGCGCTTAGATTTATATCTACCGAACTATCTTCATCGAGGGAAAAAGTATAATTTGACGCGATGGGCTTATCGTTTACGGGTTTTACAACGATATTTACCGTCGCATCCAAAGATTCGGAAAAAGAGTCTCTAACGCGAAAAGTAAAGTTGTCGTTTCCGTTAAAATCGGGTTTGGGAGTATATACGACGCTGTTTGAATCCAACAAGACGGTGCCGTTTGAGGGTTCGGTTACGATAAAAAAACTCCGTATATCGTTTTCGACATCGGATGCGTCGAGATAAAACGATACATTTTCATCTTCGTTCACTTCAACGGTTTTATCGTACGCTACAGGCACATCGTTTTTGGAAGTAACGGCGATATTAATTTTTGCGGGTTTTGAGCTTAAGTTTCCATCACTTACGATAAACTCGAAAACATCGCTTCCAAAATAGTTTTCATTCGGCAAATATGTACATAAAGCGCCGCTACAATTTAGTATCCCGTTTAAAGGTCGGCTCGTAACTATATACTCTTTTATAACCCCGTCAACATCGTAACCGCTTAGAGATAAGGAGATATTGGAATCTTCATCCGTCAAAAGATTTTGAGGATTCGCGACCGGCATATCGTTTACCGGATTTACAGTTATATCTACTACCGCCGTATCGGAATCCGCATAACCGTCATTTGCGACATAGGTAAAAAAATCCGTTCCGTTAAAATTTTTAAAAGGCGTATATTCGACACTATCTCCCGTGATAGTCAAATTTCCTTTTTTAGGTTGACTTTTTATCGTATAAGTCAAAACGGATTGTTCCTTATCCGTAGCGCTAAGAAGAATCGTTTTGTTCTCATCTTCATTTAAAATAACAAACTTATCGTCGGCTACGGGTTTTGTATTTGGGGTTTTTAGTATATTTATAGTTATACTCTCTTTTTGAGAATCCGCTTTTGTATCGTTAACCCAGTAAAGAAAACTATCTTTTGAAGTAAAATTCGCATCCGGAGTATATACGAGATTTGCTCCGTTTGCAACTATGCTTCCGTGAGAGGGCCGCTCAAAGTGAAATGTCAACGGATCGTTTTCCACATCAAAAGCCTCAAGAGTGATATTTACCTCTTTATTTTCATATGTCGAGACGGTTTGGGCGAAAGCTTTGGGAGGATTGTTGACGGCGGTTACGATTATTTTCACTTGCGCCGCTTGTGAATTTTCCTTTGAATCGGATGCGATATAAATAAAAGAGTCCGTTCCGTTAAAATAACTGCCGGGAGTATATGTAACGGCGCCGCCGGCGTCTATGGTAATAGTTCCGTTTTTTGGATAGCTTCGTATATGGTATGTCAAAGAATCGCCGTCGATATCTTCAGCCTCAAGATGAAAATCCGCCGGCTGATCCTCCGCCGTGGTTATTAAAAGATCTTTTGCCTCGGGAGCGTCGTTTTTAGCGGTTATATTGATAACGATTACGGCGGCCGAAGATTCCGTAACGCCGTCGCTTGCGACATACTTAAGTTCTTCAACGCCGTATAAGTTCGGATACGGGGTATAATAAAGAGTGTCTGAAACGATCTTGGCCTCTCCTATACGGGCATTTGAAACAAGTCTATAAGTAAGATCATGATTTTCTTTATCCGATCCTTCAAGAGTCATCGTTAAAGATTGATCCTCTTGTATCTGAAATACTCTGCCATGAATTACCGGAACATCGTTTACGGCTTTTACATTTACGGTTACGCCGGCGATATTTGATTCCAAAGTCTGATCAAACGCCGCGTATTTAAAACCGTCAATGCCGTTAAAATCCTTAAAAGGAGTGTATGTGACGATATTATCATTTATCTCGATACTGCCGAAAGATGGAGCTTTTATAATCTTGAAATGAAGTTCGTCGCCCTCTTTGTCATCGGCTTTTAAATTTATTTTTACCGATTCATCCTCTTTTGTCTCGAAATTTAGATCATAAGCTTCAGGAGCGTCGTTTTTAGGTTTGATTGTTATAGTGACTTTTGCCGTATCCGAATCCGTCTTTGAATCGTTGGTTTTAAAATAAAAACTATCTTCTCCGTAAAAATCGGTATCGGGCGCATATTTAAGATGCGCGGCGCTTCCGCTTAAAATGCCGTGTTGGGGCAGTGAAACGAGAAGATATTTAATCGGATCTCCATCGCTGTCGCTTCCGCTTAAAAAAGCGTTTAAAACCGTATCTTCATCTATGGTAAAATGAAGTTCTTTGGCTACGGGAGCCGAATTTGTCCGATCCTTTTCTTTAACCGTTATGGTTATCGTATCGGTATAGACAAAACCGTTTTCATCCTTCGCCTCGAGAGTTATGCGATGCGATCCCAAAGAAAGGTTTTTTAAAACAAATTCTCTCTCTTTTGAGAGTATATTTTCACCTTCTTTCCAGATAAAAGTTACGAAATTTTTCTCTTTATTTAACCGGCTTGCGCTCAAAATCACGGGTTTGCCCAAAACGACCTGTTGATCAGCGCCCGCCGTTATGACATCTCTTGGCGATCTAAAACTTTGATTCGAATCGTTTCCGGACTCGGGAACGGACTCTTTTTTCGCCGGTATGACCTGATTTTCGTTTACATTTACGCCGCCGCAGCCCGTAATGAAAAAAATCAAAAAAAGAGTGACAAAAAGCTTGAAAGAGAAAAGAAGAGAGAATCCGGGCATGACATTTCCTAATAAATATTATGATATCTGATATTAGTATCGACACAAAACCTTCAAGGCGTATATTTACTCTCTTTTTTGGTACATATATTGCTACAAATATCTACATGAGCCAGAAAAAACTCTATTTAACGATCATGACATCATCGATAATTCTTATATTTTTTATGGAATTTTTATATATACAAAATCCCTATTTCATAAAAAACATTAACGACAGACTCATCGATACCGCTTTTGTCATAAGAGGGGAACAAAAAACGGACGATCGTATAGTTATCGTAGATATAGATGAAAAATCACTGCAAAAACTTGGACAATGGCCTTGGAGCAGAAATAAGATAGCGATTATTCTAAATAACCTCGCATCAGCCGGCGCGGCGATAATAGGACTTGATATGGTTTTTGCCGAAAAAGATAACAGTTCCCCGGTAAATATAGCCAAAGAGGCGAATATCTCTTTAAAAAACTTACCCGATTTCGATAAGATTTTAGCCCAAACACTCTCAAATACGCCGACGATTTTAGGATTTACTTTCGATTTTGAAAAAGAGATAAAAAAATCTCCCCCGCCCGTAAACGCGATCTACATAGAAATAGCAAAGACCGATTCCCAAAGTCTGCCCGTCGCCAAAGGAGTTATTTCAAATATCCCCATATTTCAACAAAACGCTTTTTCCGGCGGTAGTTTTAACACTATACCGGATAACGACGGCATAATCAGAAGCGTTCCTATGCTCATATCATACGATGAAAGTATCTATCCGTCGCTCTCTTTTGAAATACTAAGAGCTCTAAGCGGTGAAAAAAAGGTCAAAGTGTTATATAACGAAAACGGCGTCGAATCGATAGAATTTGCAAACTTCGATATTCCCGTAAATTCTCAGGGAAAACTTTTTATAAATTTTAGGGGTCATAAACACGCATACCCATATCTAAGCGCATACGATATATATAAAAACGATTTCAACAAAAAAGATATAGACGGAAAAATCATACTCATAGGTACTTCCGCGGCCGGACTTTTAGATCTTAGAGCCACGCCGTTTGACAGCGTATATCCCGGTGTAGAAGTTCATGCAAACGCGATAGACAATATTTTAAACGGCGATTTTATAACCGATAATCCTTCGCTCGATATAACGCTTACGATGTTTTTTATTATCGTCGCGGTCGCGGCGACGGCGCTTATACTGACTTTTATACCTCCGATAGCCGCTTTTTCGCTTATCGTATCGCTGTTGGCGTTTGAGGCCGTTTTTTACTATAAAATGCTTTTTGAAGAGAGGATGGTGCTTAGCGGGGTATATATTTTTTTAAGCACGATCGTTTCTACATTCGTTTTTACATTTGTCAAAGTCTATTTTGAAAACCGTCAAAAAGAGATGATAGCTAAAAAGTTTGCCAAAAAAGTTTCGCCGCAAGTAGCCGCGCAGCTGCTACAAAATCAAAAAGATATTTTTAGCGCGGCAGAACAGGAGATAACGATATTTTTTAGTGATATCAGAAATTTTACCGCAATTTCGGAATCTTTCGAAAACCCTAAAATCCTAATCGACTATCTAAACACATATATGTCGCCTATGAGCGAGATTATCATCTCGTATGAAGGTACTATCGATAAATATATCGGCGATGCCGTTATGGCCTATTGGAACGCTCCTTTAAAAACGAAAAACCATGCCGATAAGGCGGTAAGTTGCGCTCTAAAGCAGATACGGGAGTTAAAAAAACTAAATAAAACGCTACAGAAAAAAAATTTCCCGCCGATAAATATAGGCATAGGCATCCACACGGGCAATGCGATCGTCGGTGAGATGGGCAGTGAAGGAAGAAGCGATTATACCGTTATAGGCGATAGCGTAAATCTCGGATCGAGGATTGAAGGGCTTTGCAAAACATACGGAGCGAAAATTTTGATCTCCGATAAAACAAAAAAACAACTCTCTTTAAATTATAAAATAAGAGAAGTGGATATCGTACAGGTAAAAGGCAAAAATCAAGCGATAAAGCTTTATGAAGTGCTTGGAGAGGGTGATTTCAACGAAAATGAAAAAGAGCAAAACAGATTGTACGACTATGCCAAGCGCCTTTATAAAGAGGCGAGATTCAAAGAGGCTTATAAACTTTTTGAAAAAGCGAACGGGATAAAAGAAGATAAACTTTTTGAGCTTTACATGAATAGATGCGAAGCTTTGCAAAAGAAAAATTTAAAGGAGTTTGATGCAGTCCATAGATTTACTACAAAATGATGTCAAAGTCCTAGGATGCGGAGGTTCAAAAAGCCAGCTTGCGGGAACCAGCTCGCTTCAGATATCAAAAAATATAGTCATAGACGCGGGAAATATTATTCGCTCGTTAGGAGAGGAAGCATCGAATATAGAACATATTTTTTTAACGCATTCTCATCTGGATCATATAATAGATATCGCGTTTTTGTCCGAAAGATATTTTGAAACTCGTACGAAAGCGCTAAAAATCTATGCGCAAAAAGAGACTCTAAAAGCATTGAAAGATCACTTTTTCAACAATACGATATGGCCGGATTTTACAAAGGTCAACTTACTCGAAAAAGAATCCGCATCCGTAGAGTTCATAGAGATCAAGATAAATAAAATTTACGAGTTTGAAGATGTAAAGATAAAGGCTATACCCGTACACCATACCGTACCTACATGCGCTTATGTGGTTGAAAAAAAGTTTTTTTCTCTAATCTACGCGCCGGATACTTACATATGCGATTCGATCTGGGAAGAGATAAACGACAATAAAAAAATAGACTCTTTATTTATAGATGTATCGTTTGATTCGGATAAAAACGAATTGGCGTTTCTCAGCAAACACTTAACGCCGGATCTTTTACTAAAAGAGATAAAAAAACTCAAAAGAGATATTAAAATATACGCCATTCATATAAAAGACGCTTATAAAGAAAAGATATCGCGACAGATAAAGTCCGATGAACACTTAAATAGCAAAATATCTTTTATAAAAGACGGAGCGTTTTTAAAAAAGGGGGTTTTGAAGAAAAAAAAGGATAACGAACAGCTAAGAATCCTAACCGCTCTCGCAAAAGAAAAAGAGCTGGACAAAATTTTGGAATACATACTTCTTGAAGTGATTAAAGATACTAATTCAGAAGGCGGAACCGTATATTTAAAAGAGGAAAACCTTCTAAAATTTAAAGTCGTCATAAATAAAAAACTAGATATCCACGATACGCAAACCCAAAACTGGCCCGCTATTAATCTTTACAATTCCAAAGGCTCGAATCTTTCGAATGTTTCGGCGCTTTGTGCGATTAAAAACGAAATTATCAATATCCCGGATGTATATCATGCTAAAGGATTTGATTTTGACGGTATGAAAAAATTTGACAAAGCGAACAATTACCGCTCCAAGTCGATGCTCGTTATCCCGATGATCGATCATGAAAACGAGCTCATAGGGGTGCTTCAGCTTATAAATAAACTAGATCCCACAACTAAAAAGGCGATCGCTTTTGATGAAGAGGACATCAACAGAACTCTGGCTTACAGCGCTTACTGCGCCATAGCCATCACGAAAAATAAACTCATCGAAGATCTCGAAAAACTTCTTCTCTCTTTTTTAGAAAGTATCTCCGTGGCGATGGATGCGAAATCCTCTTGCGGATACGGTCATATTCATCGCGTGGGTAAATTGATGGAGATGATCAGTGAGGGAATAAACGATGATAAAGGCGTATATAAAGATAAAAACTACACTCACGATCAATTGACCGAATTAAAACTCGCCGCGTGGATGCATGATATAGGCAAAATCGCCACACCCGAATCTATACTCAACAAATCGGTAAAACTCGAGACGACATATAATCGTCTCGAAGAGATTTCACAGAGATTTCAAAGCGCGATACTATCATTAAAACTCTCTTTGGCGGAGAAAAAAATAGATTATCTAAAAGGCGATCATACGATCGATTTAAAACTTGAAGAAGAAAAAACCGAAAAAGAGATAACGCTATTAAAATCTGATCTGGCTTTTTTGGCACAAAAGAATTTACCTTCGGGCTTTATGAGCGATGCCGATATACAAAAAGTGCAGAAAATTTCTCAAAAGAAATTCTCTATAGGCAAAAAAACATTAAATCTTCTAAAGCCCGATGAAGTAAAAAATCTTTCGATCCGTTACGGTACGCTAAACGATGAAGAGAGAGATATAATCAATCGTCATGTAAAAATAAGTATAGATATGTTGAATATGCTCGTTTTTCCGAAAAAATATGCAAAAATTCCTCTCATAGCCGGAATGCACCATGAAAAATTAAACGCGAAAGGATATCCAAACGCCATAGAAGCGAAAGATATACCTTTTGAAGCGAGACTTCTTGCGATTATCGATATTTTTGAAGCGCTAACCGCGCATGATCGCCCCTATAAAAGACCCAAAACCCTCAAAGAGAGCTACGATATACTAGAAAACATGGTAAAAGAGGGAGATATAGACGGTGATATCGTAAATTTTTTAAAAGAGTCGAAACTGTTTAAAAAATATGCGCAAAAATATCTTTTAAAACATCAACTCGTTGAAGAGTAAGGTATTTAAACCGTTTTATATTTTTAATTTAAATGCCGTCGAAAAAGCCCACTGGATATTGTAGCCGCCTAGTTCGCCCGTTACATTAAGACACTCTCCTAAAAAATATAACCCGTCGCATTTTTTACTCATCATGGTATCCGCATCGATTTCATTTGTACAGACTCCTCCTTTTGTCACTTCGGCTTTTGAAAAACCGAAATTTCCCGCCGGTGCGAAAGTATATGATTTTATCTTTTTAAAAAGCTCTTTTTCGCTCTCGCTTAAATCGCATAAAGCTCTGTTTTTCAATCCGATAGACGCAAAAAAAGCTTTGACGAATCTTTTCGGCGCTCCAAGCGCTAAAACGAACTCTTTTTTTGTCTTGAAAAATTTTTCGTCGATTTTTTTATGAGGTACGAAATCTATCTCTATTTGTCCCTTTTCCCAATATAAAGAAGCGTTTAAAACCGACGGTCCGGTTATTCCTCTGTGAGCGAAAAGAAGATCGTCTTTTATCTCTTTATCTCCTACCTTTATCTTTACGCCCAAAGATATTCCGCTTAAATCTTTCATCCAAAACTGCTCTTTTTGAAGGCTCAATCCCACAAGCGCCGCCGAAGGAGATATAACGCTATGTCCAAAATCATGAGCTATCTTATATGCGATATCGCCGGCTCCGAGAGTTTTAAAACTGACTCCCCCGCTTGCTACAACTAGCTTTTTTGAACGAAACTTCTCTTTTTGAGTCGTGATAATAAAACTCCCCCGCTCTTTTTCGACGCTTAACACTTTTCGTTTCGTATATATATCGACGCCGGATATCTCTTTTAAAAGAAGTTCGATCAACTCAAAAGAACCTCGTTTACAAAAATATTGATCTTTTTTTTGAAGAACGGGTATAAGCCCTCTTTTTTTCAAATAATTTAACAAATCTTTTTGATCGAACGAATCAAGCACTTTTTTTATAAAATCTCCATCTCCCGCGTAATTGGAAAACGATAGATTTTTATTTGTTATATTACAACGACCTCCGCCCGATATTTTAATCTTCTTCGCTACTTTTTCATTTGACTCGAGTAAAGCGATATCTCTATTTTTATAGCGTGCCGCCGCCATCAACGCGCTCGCTCCCGCGCCTATAAAAACGATCTCATGATTTATCATTTTTCCACTCTTCCGCCAAATCTAAAAGCCCTTTTATAAAACCCTTTCGTAAGATCCGAAATAGTGACGCTGCGAGCTTTGCCGCTTGAGGCATGAATGAATTTACCGTATCCCAAATATATGCCGCTGTGATTTATTTCGCCTTTGCCGCTTGTGTCGAAAAAAACTATATCGCCCTCCAAAAGTTTTGAAATATCCAAAATTTTGACAAACTTCGACTGATCTTTCGCTCTTCTTGGGATCTTTTTGTTTAATGCGTTTTTATAGACATAACATACAAATCCCGAACAATCAAATCCCCTCTCATCCATACCGCCGTATCTATATGGAGTTCCGAGTTTCGATTTTGCGAGATATATCAGTTTTTGTCGATTTGATTCGAACGCATTTTCATATTTATCAAAATGTTTAGAATCGTTATTTTCGGGTGTAAAACTCAAAAAGCATCCCTCAAGCGACAATGAAATAAAAATATATATTAAAATCTTTAACATTCACAAATTATACTCAATTTTGGTGTATAATAGATTTAGGATTTTAAAAATAAAGGCATTTTCATGAAAACGGTTATACTGCTTATAACAACCTCGCTTTTTTTGTTTGCCATGTCGCAAAAACAGGGCGATAAAAAGATCGACGACTGGGAATATAATCAAACCATACAAACAGCCGACAAAGGCTCTTTTAAAAACTCGAGAATTCTCTATAACTCGATAGCCGCCTCGCCCGCGATGAAGAGCATGAACTTTAAAGCTTCAAGTTTGGGCTTTGCGACCGGAGGCGCGAAAGACGCCGACAATTTTTATGAAAATATAAAAAAAGGATACCTTCCGAAAATAAAAAGCATAACTTACGAGGGCGTTTTTTACGATCACTATTTTGATACGCCAAAAGATAACCATGAATGCAAAGAGCTTTTTTGCCCAAGCTACTCTACCGCGATAGCAAAAAATCTTTTTTTAGAAGAAAAAGAACGATACCTCTTAGTCGGTCTAAACTCGAATATAAAAGCGGCGGATTTTGCCAGAAAAAAGATAAATCTCGTAGTGGTTTTGGATATATCCGGTTCTATGAGTTCGGCTTTTGACAGATACTACTACGACCGCAAAAATAAAGAAAAACAAAAAGAGCGAAATCGAAAATCGAAAATGCAAGTCGCAAATAGATCCCTAACCCAAATGTTAAACCGTTTAAAAGACGACGACTCTTTGGGAATCGTTCTTTTTGACAGCGTATCGTATCTCGCAAAACCTCTAAGAAGCGTAAGAGCGACCGATATGCAAGCGATAAAAGAGCATATTTTAAAACTAAAACCAAAAGGAGGAACGAATTGGAGCGAAGGCTACAAAAAGGGAGTAAAACTTTTTGAAAAATTATCTACCCTAAAAAGAGATCCCAAAGAGTATGAAAACAGAATCATCTTTATAACGGACGCTATGCCAAATAGAGGCGAACTTAGTGAAAAAGGACTTTTCGGTATGGTTGACAATGCCGCAAAAGAGGGCATATACACCACTTTCATAGGAGTCGGCATAGATTTTAACGCCGATCTACTCGAGAGAGTATCCAAAACAAAAGGCGCGAATTACTACAGCGTCCATTCAAACGAAGATTTTAAAAAAAGGCTTGACGAAGAGTTCGATTATATGATAACGCCTTTGGTTTTTGATCTAAAACTCTCTCTTGAGAGTAAATCTTATGAGATAGAATCGGTTTACGGCTCTGCGCAAGCGGATAAAGCCGCAAATACTCTTTTTTATGTAAACACCCTCTTTCCAAGCCCTACGAAAGATAAAAGCTCAAGGGGTTCGGCTATCGTCGTAAAACTCAAAAAAATAGGCGATGGAAAAGATTTAAAATTGACGGCGAGTTATAAAGATAGAGCCGGAAAATCCCACAAAAACGCTAAAGTCGTAAAATTCAAAAATCTTCCCTTATATTACGATAACGGCGCGATAGAAAAAGCGATACTCTTAAGCCGTTATGTCACTCTTATACAAAATTGGCTGATCGACGAAAGAAGAGTCTGCAACGACGATATCAGACCGCCCGTTGATATCATACCTTTTTATAAAACCGCGCAAAGCGACCCCTCAAAAAGAGAGGAGTTTGCTTATATAAAAACATGGGAGAGAAAATCTTGTCCTTTAAATGTGACGAAAATGTATAAAACGGCATTTAAAGTTCTTTCCAAAAAATTTGAA
>JALWKJ010000119.1 GCA_027081495.1 Campylobacterales bacterium
TTTTAAAAAACGGTTAAATCCTCCGCGAACCAGAAGCGTTTCGTTATCGTTGATGTAGTGGATTTGTCGATCGACCAGATAAGGGGAGAGTCTTTGAGTAGATAAAAGTCTTTGTAGAGTCTCTTTTATATGCTCTTTGTTCTTTTTTAGCGAAGCGTTTAAATCGAGAAATCTTTCATCTATTTCATCTCTTAGTTTTCCATTGGAGTCAAAATATCCGCAAATCTCTTTTATCTCCTCGGGTATAACGATTTTTTGAAGCCATTGATCGATAATTTGAGCGTTTAGAGTTTTTTTGAGATAGATAAAATATTCGATTATTTTTACAAATTCATATATCTCATAAATTTTTAGATTGCCCTGTTTTTTAATATATAATAATTGGGCGTCGAGATTTTTCACCTCTTTTGGAGCTTTGAACTCCTGTGAAGAGAGTTGCTCGAGAAATTTATAGTGAAGATTCATATCCCCTTGCATAAAAAGCGTTTTAGGTCTGGCTAAAAACGATTTGTAATTGTTTATAAATTCAAAAAGATCGAGTCTGGAAAGGATGTTATTCACTCTGTATCTCATACTCGCTAATCGGATATATCACCCCTCGTAAAGAGATGTTGTCGTCTTTTGCGACAAAAGATTCGGTTCCGTTTTCATAATAGAAATTTTTTGAAGTTACGATTTTATCATCGCAAACTATCTTTTTTCCGTGAGAGAAACTTAAAACGATTTTTCTGTTATTGTCGGCTTTTGAATCGATCATGCTCTCATATAGCCAAAGTAGTAAAATAGCCGATAAAATAATTTTTATTATCGTCGTTTTCTTTTGAGTCTGCCAAAGTTTTAAATTTGAAAATATAAGCGCGGCGATGATTACAAGCGCTAAGAGCCCTAAAATTATCTGCATCTAATCGATTCCTCTAAGTTGATAAGTGATATCTCCGGCTCCAAGTCCGATTATGACTCCCTCTTTTAAGTCGTCAACCGTCGTTTTATTTTTAACTAAAGAGATAGAGTCTTTGTTTTTATGTACTTTATCCGCAAAAAGCGGGTGATATCTTTTAAAATGAGTTTTAAAATCTATAAATTTCTCCTCTTCTCCTACATTGTAAACAGGCAGTATCACCAACTTATCGATACCGATAAAACACTCTTTGAATTTTTCCAGATTGTCTATCGTTCTGCTATATTTATGGGGCTGCCATATAGCGACGACCTCTTTTAGCCCGAGAAGTTTGGCATATTTTTTAGCGGATTTTATAGTCGCTTTTATTTCGGTCGGATGGTGCGCGTAATCGTCTATCAAGACATGTCTTGAGTCGATTTCCAATATATCGAAGCGTTTTTTTATACCTTTGTATTTTTTCAAATTCTCTCTTACCGTTTCAAGAGAGTTTTGCGTAATAGCCGCCAATATCGTCAAAGAAGCGTTTATCGCTATATGCTCTCCTACGCCGTAAACTTCAAATCTCCCAAGATCTTTAAGAACAAACGATGTGTACGGTTCTTCGTCTATCATAACCGTTTTTATATCTTTTATATCTTTTGTCGGATAGAGTCTGAAACAATCGATATCTTCTAAAGTACTTAGAAAGTTATCTTCGGCGTTTATGACGCGGATTTTGGCTTTTTTTATAAATGTTTTGTAAGCGTCGTAAAATTTTTCAAGATCATAATCATAATACTCCATATGTTCAGGTTCGGCATTTGTAACTATGGCGATATAAGGATTTGTGTTTAAAAAGCTCGCATCGCTTTCATCGGCTTCAAAGATAAGATTTTCACTCTCCTTGTAGTGCATGTTTGAGCCAAACTGTTTGCTCTCCGCGCCTATGATAACGGAGCCTTCGATAACGGATGCGAGCATAGCCGAAGTCGTGCTTTTGCCATGAGCTCCCGCGACGGCGAAAACTTTTTTGTTTTTGAGGATAAAAGGAAGCGCCTCCTTTCTGGATAAAAGAAGCATCTTTTTTCTTTTTGCCTCGATAATTTCCGGGTTATTCTCTTTTACCGCGGCGGAATATATCACGATTGCTTGATCAGTGATATTTTTTGCGCTTTGAGGAACCGATACTTCTATTCCCTCTTTTTGCAATCTTTTTGTGATAGGAGAGCTTTTCATATCCGAACCGCTTATCTCATATCCGTTTTTTTTCAAAAATCTAGCAAGCGCGGAGAGTCCGATGCCTCCTATCCCTATAAAGTGTATTTTATTCGACATATGATTTTATCCTTGTTAGTGCGTCTTTTGTTTTTGCTTCATCTTCTACAAGCGCTATTCGTACGAATCTCTCTTTTTGCTCTCCTCTGCTTAAAAACGAGCCGGGAAGCACTTTTAGGTTTTTCTCTTTATATAAACTTTTCGTAAAGGATAAATCGTCATCTACTTCAAGCCAGATATAAAATGTTGACTTGGGAATCTCTATACCTAAAATCTCATGAGAGAGTTTAAGGTTTTTTTCATATAGTTTTCGAAAAAAAGCGCTATGTTTTTCATCTTTCCAAGCCGTTGCCGCCGCATACTGCAAAGGAAGAGGAATCGCGCATCCGACATAAGTCCTATATCTTTGATACTCTTTTAAAATCGTACTATCTCCGGCGATAAAACCCGATCTAAGACCGGGAGCGGAACTTCTTTTGGAGATGGAGTTTACGACGAGAATATTTTTAAATTTTTCATTACCCGCTTTTTTACTCGCTTCTAAAAGAGAGGGATCGCCGACTTTAGTGTAGAGTTCGCTGTAACATTCGTCGTTTAAAAGAACAAAGTCGTATTTTAACGCGGCTTTGACCCACTTTTCAAGTTCTTCTATCTCCATACTCGAAGCGGTAGGGTTGTTTGGAAAGTTGATGACGACTAAATCGCATGTTTTAAGTACTTTTTCATCTATAACGGCTTTGAAATTATTCTCTTTCGTAAGATTTATATACTCTATTTTAGCTCCCGACGCGATAGCCGCTCCTTCATAAATCTGATAAAAAGGGTTTGTAAAAGCCATAACCGGATCTTTTTTGTCATGAAGAAAAAATTGAGGAAAATTAAAAAGAACCTCTCTGGTGCCGAATGTAGGAATGATCTGTTCGTTTTCAAGCTCTATGCCAAAACGCCTGGAAACAAACTCTTTTTGAGCCTCTTTCAAAAGTTCCTCTCCCGCACTTTTTGGATATTTGTTCAAAAAAGAGGAGTTTTCACAAAGAGCTTTTTTTATAAAAGAGGGCGTTTCAAACTGAGGTTCGCCTATGGTAAGCGAAATTGGAGAATATTTTCGACTCGGCGTTATATCTTTTAAAAGAGAATTCAATTTCTCAAAAGGGTAGGTTTCAAACTGCATAAAGCTCCTTGGGTCGTAAACTCAGTAATTATATCTAAAAAATGTGTTATGATTAACCATTGTAAATTAAGTCCTCTGAAAAATATGATTCTCGAACAACATCTGCAGCGGCAGGGTCAAAATTTGGGACAAATTTTGGGGACCCGCCGTGAAGCCGTTTGAGAGAATCATCATTTTTCAGAGGACTTAATATTTATTTATACAAGGTCTATTATAGCAAAGTTATTTGAACTAGACAAAAAAATTTAATAATATGGAGTAAAATGTCATGAAAAAACATCACGAACATGTAACAAAACTGGAAGAAGCCATTAAAAACGCCGATCATCTAAGCGATGAAGAGAAGAGTATGACTCTTGAAAAAATCGCGGAGTGGAAACTTGAAGACAAAGCCTTTTCGCTTTTGCCTAACGAACTTGCGAAACTTTCGCAAAAGATAGTTCCGCTGCTTAAAGAAGTAGGGCTTTTATAGCGCTTTTTTATTTTTGATCTCTTCAAGAGTCGATGAGATATTCTCTTTATCGACATAAAGGGTCTGTGAAGGAAACGCGAATTCCAACTCATGTTTTTGAAGGATTCGCCATATTTTAAAAAGCAGATCCTCTTTTATCTCAAGCCAGTCCTGCCAATTCGTCGTTTTTGTAAAAGTATAGATAAGAATATCGATAGAGGAGTCGGAAAATCTGTCAAGATATACCAGCATCGTCGATTTTATGCCGAGTTTATCTTCCATAGATAAAAATTTTCCGGACTCCTTGTATCTTTTTCGCATACTTCTTTTATCTATCTTTTCCGGCGAGATGATGCCAGGATGATCTTTTAACATTTGCGTTATCTCATCGATAGCGGATTTTAGATTTTGCATTTTAGACCCGTAAGTTACTCCAAGATGCATCTTTATACGCCGACCGATGGTTCTTTTATTCCAGTTTTTAAGAGGTTTGTTCGCCAATTCGGCATTTGGCACCGTTATGAGAGCGTTGTCGAAAGTTCTGATTTTTGTGGAGATAAAACCGATTTCTACGACCGT
>JALWKJ010000120.1 GCA_027081495.1 Campylobacterales bacterium
TTTCTTAGAAAAAGTTTTCTTGAGTTGTTGAGTTTTTTTATCTCATCGACGGCATGATTGAAAGCGTTTGCGACTTCCGAGATTTCGTCTCCTCTGTCCATAACGCAGTTGATATTTAAATCGCCTTTTGCGAATTTGTCTATTTCCGTTTTAAGTTTTTTGATGGGGTTTAGTCTTGAGATCGTCCACAGATACGCTATAAATAAAACGATTAAAATACTTCCGAAAATCAATTTGATATATAAGATTTGCGTTCTGTAGGGTTTAAAAGCTTTATCATAGAGTAAAATCGCTTTTTTGTTGACGGATTCGATAAGCAGAAAATTGCTTTTATCATAGTAGTAAATAGCGCTTGAGCCGATTTTTGCGCTTAGTTTTTGCAAAACTTCGCCTTTTTGCAAAACCTCTTTTATCAGATCGGTATTTGTAACGAGTTTCATGTTATAGACGATAAGCTCTTTTTTGAATTTATCGTTTATCGGTTCGTTTAAAAGTCTATAAAGCGTGGCTCTTGCGACTATCGAATATCGTTCGTTTAATTCCTGGGTATATTTTTGTTTGTCGTATTTGATCATGTACAAATACGCGACGCCAACGCCGAGAGCCGCTATGAGAAAAATAAAAGTTATATTATAAAAGATAGATTTTTTCACATAAATATTCCGTTTTACTGAGTAAATTTATATCCGACGCCTCTTACGGAGTGGATATATTTCGGTTTTTTGGGGGTTTCGTTCAGTTTTTGACGGATTCTGCCTATGATGACATCTATGCTTTTGTTTGAACTCTCTTCGCTGATGGCTTCAACATTATAAATGAGTTCTTCTCTTGAAACGACTCCTCCCTCTTTTTGTATCAGGTATTTGAGGATTCCATATTCGGCTTTTGTGAGATTTAACTCTTCTTCTTTATATTTGATGATCTTTTTTTCGTCGTCGATTTTTATATCTTTTGGTTTTTGGATATTTTTTTTACTGCTTGCGAATTCGTTTTTTTTGCGTCTAAGAAGACTTTTTATTCTAGCTTCTAGTTCTCTGGGGTTGTAAGGTTTTGGCATATAATCGTCCGCGCCTCTTTCAAGCGCTTCTACTTTATCGGTTATGTCGTGTCTTGCCGAGGAGATTATAATCGGTATATCGTATCTTTTTCTTATATCCGTACAAACTTCAAGACCGTCCAATCCCGGAAGCGTCAAATCTAAAATAACGAGATCGAATTTTTTTATATTCAAAGTAGAAAGACCCGAAAACGGATCTTCTATATTTGTCACCTCAATATCAAACTGAGCCAAATACTCGCAAAGAATCTCGGCAAGTTCCGCATCGTCTTCGATCATCAATATTTTTATCATTTTTACACTATCCCGTTTTGAAATGAGAAGAAAAGTTTTCTAAGATAATATAATATAAACCGTTATATATTTACCTTAAAAAGGTATAATAGATTTATTATTAAACTAAGGCGAAAACAATGTTGAAAATGGTTGAACATGAAATGAACCAACATGCAAAAACGCTTATAGCGTGTATGGATGAGCTTCAAAATCATATACATATGGCTTGCGTGCTTACGACAGATACTCTTGCAAAAGGGGGTAAAATCCTTATATTCGGTAACGGAGGTTCCGCCGCCGACGCGCAGCATATAGCCGCCGAACTTACCGGTCGCTACAAAAAAAACAGACGCGCGCTTCCGGCAATCGCGCTAAGTGTAGATACTTCGGCGCTTACCGCCATTGGGAACGATTTCGGATTTGAAGAGATATTTTCCCGACAGGTAGAAGCTTTGGCGAACAAGGGAGATCTGCTTATAGGTATCTCTACTAGCGGAAATTCAAAAAATGTTATAAACGCCCTTAAGATGACAAAAAATCTAGGATGCAGATCTATCTCTTTAAGCGGAAAAGGGGGAGGGACTATGAGTGAGATTTCCGATGTGAATATCGTTATTCCCTCAAACGATACCCCGAGAATCCAGGAGATGCATATTCTCATAGGTCACATAATTTGCCAAAGCGTGGATAATGTTTATTAGTCTATACCAAATGTCTAAACTCTTCGCACTCTTTTAAGAGCGTCTCGTAATCTCCGGCGCAGACGATTTTCCCTTCTTTTAAGACAAAGATTTTATCGGCGTTTTTTATCGTTTTTAATCTGTGCGCAATGATAAAAGTGATTTTATCTTTTGAAATATTTTCTAAAGCTTGAGTGATTTTTTCTTCGCTTTTCGTATCAAGGGCGCTGGTGGCTTCGTCGAAAATCAAAATTTTCGGATCTCTATAAATCGCTCTTGCTATCGCGATTCTTTGTCTTTGACCGCCGGAGAGATTTGTTCCGAATTCATTTAAATTCGTATCGATGGAGTTTTGCATCTGTTTTACAAACTCCCATGCATTTGCTTTTTTTAAAGACTCTATAACCTTTTCTCGATCTACTTTCAATCCGTATGAGACATTTTTCGCAACGCTATCGTTTAGCATATAAACTCTTTGAGTTACTATGGATATACAGCTTCGAAGAGTTTTTAGCGTGAGAGTGGAAATATCCGTTTCATTGAAGAAGATTTGCCCGCCGCTTGGATCGTAAAATCTCAATAAAAGATTTACGATAGAGCTTTTACCGCCGCCGCTGCCGCCCACAAGCGCTATTTTTTCTCCTTTTTTGACCTCAAACGAGATATCTTTTAAAGCCTCGTTGTTATCATAGTTTAAGAAGATATTTTGAAATCTTATTTTTGAAATATCGTTTTTCAATTTTTTAGAGCCGTCTTTTACTTTAGTGGTTCTTTCAAGAATAAAATAGATTCTCTCGCTTGCCGCGACCGCGTCTTGAATTTGGTTATAGAGTTTCGAAACCGTTTTTAAAGGAGTGTAAAGTAAAAAAAGAGCGGTCAAAAAAGAGAAAAAACTTCCCACGCTCATATTTTCGTCTATAACCTCTTTACCCCCTATAAATATAACCAAAGCTATCGCAAACGCGCCTAAAATCTCCATAATAGGACTTACGAGTTCGGTTGTTCTTACCGTTTTTCTGCTTATTTTGTTTATCTGTTCGTTTTCTTGTTTGAAGATATCGGCTTCGTATTTTTCGACATTATTGGCTTTTACCATTTCGATATTGTTGAAAATTTCGCTAAGTCTCGCCGTTAGATCGGATATCTTCTCTTGAAGATTAAAAGAGAGGGCTTTTTTCTTTTTTGCCAGTATCGAAAGCGGTTTTGTAACAAGAGGCAGTAAAATAATCGAAAAAAAAGCCATTTTGGGATTTAGATAAAATATATAACCTATTAAAATGATAACCGTCAGAGATTCTCTTAGGATATTCGGGATCATGTTCGATACAACGGTTTTAATTCTCTCGACATCGTTTACGGTGCGGCTAATGAGTTCTCCGCTTCTGTGTTTATGGAAAAAATCCATCTCAAATGTAAGAATGTTCTCAAGCATTCTATCTCTTAATCTTTTGACGATGTCAAGCCCTATGTACGAAGCGTAATATATCTGTAGATATTTACCGATACTTTTGACGGCAAAAATCAAAATAAGCGCAAAAGGCAGTATATATAGAAGTTTTTCATCTTTATTTATAAAGATTTGATTCAAAACGGGTTTTATGATATAAGCCGTAGCCGCAGCCCCAAAAGCCGCGAAGATCATGCCTGTTATGGAAATGGCGAATTGAAGTTTATAATCTTTAAAGTAGGGTAGGAACTTTTTAAAAAAAAGTCTCATCTCTTTATTTATCAAAGTATTACTCTTTACATTTTTTGCGGCAATTATAGCTTAAGAGCGCTTATCATCTAAAAGATCGGTCTATCAAATAGAATAGACCGAGTTGTTTTTATTTGTAGGGTATTATCCTGACATTTAATCTTATATCGTCTAAATTGATATCTACTTTCTCTTTTAACGGGATTTTGGCTTTTTGTTTATGAAATTTTCCGTTTAGAGTTAGATTCGTATATATAGTTACGATACCGTTTTTCTCTTCGTCTATCTGAATAAGCAGTTCATATCTGTTTTCTCCTATCTTCGCCTCGGCAAAGCCCGCTTTTTTAAATGGAGCTATGATAGAGGGAGAATCGATAAGTTTTTTGTTTTTATATATATGCGTTTCGATCATATAAGAGTTTGCGCCAAAGAGTAAAGAGTAAAACGCGAATAATAGAGCGAAAACCAGACCTTTTTTCATGAATAAAACCTCCTAAAAATTAGATTGCTATGATATATGTTATCACCGCGCCAATGAATACTCTTAATTTTTGATGCAGTGATTTTGT
>JALWKJ010000121.1 GCA_027081495.1 Campylobacterales bacterium
AAGGTTTTATAAACCATTAGATCAAAAATGCCGAAGATGAAGATATATTTACGAAAAAAAGCATAGGTGTTATTTTAGTATTGTCGATGCTTTTTGCCGTTACTCTCTCATTTTTTACGATCAGATCGTTTAAAAATTCCATCAACAACATAACCGAATATATAAACAAAATATATAATACAAAAGATTTAAATACGAAAGTTTCCATAGAGACAAACGATGAAATGGGCGTTATGACAAAACAGATATCTCAGCTAATGGAGCTTTTTAGGGAGCTTATATCAAAAGCTAAAACTTCGTCTTCGGAAAATTCATCCATATCTCATGAGCTTTCCACAACATCTTTTGAAGTAGGCAACAATGTAGAGAGTTCCGTCGAGATCATAAACGACGCCACCCGTTTTGCCAAAGAGATCATGGATGAAGTGAAAAATTCGGTAAACAAGGCGCAAAAGAGTAAAACGGATATCGAAAAAGCGCGTGAAAATTTAAATGAAGCAAGAGATGAAATTTTAAAACTTACCGAACAGGTTCAAAAAAGCACTCAGATCGAATTGGAGATGGCGCATAAAATGCACTCTCTATCAGACGATGCGGAGCAGGTAAAGGGGATTTTGGAAGTGATTTCGGATATAGCCGATCAGACAAACCTTTTAGCGCTTAACGCCGCCATAGAAGCCGCAAGAGCCGGAGAACATGGAAGAGGATTTGCGGTCGTTGCCGATGAGGTTAGAAAACTGGCGGAGAGAACCCAGAAGTCCCTTTCTGAAATAAACGCGACTATAAGCGTGATAGTACAGGCTATAATGGATACGAGCGAACAGATGAGCAGAAATTCAAAAGATATAGAGGATCTTTCAAATAGCTCGCAAGACGCTCAGCAAAAGATCGACTCTACGACCGAGCTGGTTAAAAAAGCTACAATAGCCAGCGAGCATACGGTGGAGGATTTTGAAAAGACGGGTAAAGATATAGAGATCGTAGTGAAAAAGGTTGAAGAGATAAACGGTATCTCCTCCTCAAGCGCTAGAAGCGTCGAAGAGATTGCCGGAGCGGCCGAGCACTTAAACAAAATGACGGAAGAATTGAACTCGAAACTTGAACTATTTAGAACATAAAATAATCATCATAGGGGCTTCGACCGGAGGCCCCGGACATATAGAAAAGATTCTCTTTTCTTTAAAAGAGGATTTTAACGCCTCAATCGTTATAGCCCAGCATATGGGAAGCGAGTATTTGCCGAGTTTCGCAAAAGCGATGGATGAGAAGTGTCGCTTGAAGGTAAAAAAGATTGTGGATGAAACGACGCCCATAGAGAAAAGAAGCGTTTATATCTGCGACGGCGTTTGCGTTTTTGATACGAGGGGAGGTAGTCTTTTTATATCAAAAAGCGACAATTCAAAAGTTAGATTTAATCCGGATATCGACACTCTTTTTAAATCGGCCGTAAATCTCAAGGATAAGTTTACCGTGATGTCGGTTATTCTCACCGGAATCGGAGACGACGGGAGCGATGGGTGTTTTAAGCTTATCGAAGAAGGGATAGAGTGTATAGGCGAGAATGAAGAGAGCGCCGTGGTTTTCGGTATGCCTAAAAAGGCGAAAGAGAAAAACCAAAAGGTTAAACTAAAATCTCTTGAAGAGATTATTAAAGAGATAAAAGAGTTTGGGAAATGAAATGTTCGGTTTTTTGAAAAAAGAAGATCCTCTTTTTAAAGAGAAGATTTGCGATATATCGTATGAGTTTGACGACGCTTCAAATATATTGGAGTTTTTTAAAAATGAAACCGGTATAGATTTCGATAAAAAAAGAGATATCATAACTTTTAAATTGGAAAACTTCTGTAAAGAGAGGGGGTTTTACGGGTTTGATTCTTTTTTTAGAAATCTAACGCGAGATTTGGCTCTAAAACAGGAGTTGATAGATTTTTTGAGCGTAAACGAAACTTATTTTTATCGCGAGATGAAAGAGATAGAATCATTGGTAAAAAGAGTCAAAGAGTCCGCCTCTTTTTATAATATCCTCTCGATTCCTTCCTCAAGCGGCGAAGAGCCTTATACGATCGCGATCTCTCTTCTTGAAGCCGGGATCGGTTTGGATAGATTTAAAATAGTCGCGGCGGATATAAACGAAAGCGTCGTTAAAGCGGCTAAAAAGGCCGAATATTCTCAAAGAAGTCTTCATAGAGTTCCTTTTGAGGTAAAGGAAAAATATTTCGAAAAAATAGACGAAAAATATAGACTCGTCGATAAAGTAAAAAGGTCGGTTGATTTTAGAGTTTTAAATATTTTTGACGAGAGTTTTAAATCTCTTGGAAAATTCGATCATATATTTTGCAGAAATATGCTGATCTATTTTGACGATGAAACCAAAAAAAGAGCCGTAGGTATCTTAAAAGGCATGTTGAAAGAGTCTTCGTCGAAGATTTCGTTCGGACATGCCGATTTGCCCTCGAACTTAGAGCTTTAGCCTATTTAGCTCTTTTTGAAACCAATCGCTTAAAATCTTTTTTTCGTTTTTTGTAAGCTTCGCGTCTTTGTGAAACCAAAGATATGAAGATAGCGGCATCATCGAATTATTGACGGTTTGTACTGCTCTTTTTAGTCTTTTTATTTTTATATCCGTTTTAATATTTTCATAGTTTGAAAAATTAAACGCGGCTCTGGCGTCTTTTACATGAGAGGCTATAGACCATGAAAGCGGAGCTATATTTGAGTACCACGGCCATTTCGTTTCGTTGGAATGGCAATCATAGCAGCTTCTTTTTAGAATAGCTTTGACATTTTCGGGAGCGTTTAAAGCCGTTTTTTCCTCAAATGGAGGGTTCGTTTTTTCAATCCGTATAAATTGAATGGCGATAAAGAGTATTAAAATAGTTATAATCGTTTTTTTCACGGTATTCTCCTTGGTAAATATCGTAACGATATAGTAGCACAATGCGTTTTATATAAGGATGCTTTTAAATCCGCAAAGAGATTTTGCGCAATGCAACTAAGTCTATTTTTACATAAACTGTACTATAATTTCTTTAGCCTGAGCGGTTCGATAAACCATAAACAGAGGGTCCGACACAGTACTTGTACTTGGAGTTGTGCGCCTCTTGGTGTGCGGCGGCATTTTATTTGCTGCCCCTAAAGAGAGGGTCGCTCCTAATTCTTTAGCTTATTAGGGCTACATCATTCTTGGGACGGCCGCTTGGGCAACTACTTACAGGTGAATAGATGAATGTATTGATAATCGGAAGCGGAGCTAGAGAGTACTCTATAGGTCTCGCTTTAAAAAAAGAGTCGAAAGTCTCAAAACTCTATTTCGCTCCCGGAAACGGTATGAGCGATACTCTCGGTGAAAATATCTCTATTAACGATTTTAATTTATTAGCTGATTTTGCCGAAAAAAATCGTATAGATTTGACTATTGTAGGACCGGAAGCTCCTTTGGTGGGAGGGATTGTAGATATTTTCAAAGAGAGAGGTTTGAAGATATTCGGTCCATCCAAAGACGCGGCTAGACTCGAGGGTTCTAAAGTATTTATGAAAAATTTTCTTAAAAAGTATAAAATTCCCACGGCAAAATATATACAGACTCATGAATATGACAAAGCGGTAGAGTTTATAAAGACTCTTGATGTTCCTATCGTTATCAAAGCCGACGGATTGTGCGCTGGCAAGGGGGTGATTATCGCACAGAGTAAAGATGAAGCCGCAAGCGCGGTCTTTGATATGTTAAGCGGCAAGAGTTTCGGAGACGCCGGGAAAAAGATTATAGTCGAAGAGTATCTTGACGGATATGAACTCTCGTTGTTTGCGATATGCGACGGAAAAGATTATAAACTTTTGCCCGCGGCTCAAGATCACAAAAGGCTGCTTGACGGTGATCAAGGGCCAAATACCGGCGGGATGGGAGCTTACGCGCCGACGCCGTTGATAAATGAAAAACTATACGAAAAAATCGAGAACGATATTATAAAACCGACGCTTTTGGGAATGCAAAAAGAGAAAATGCCCTATGAGGGAGTACTTTTTTTAGGAATCATGGTAGTTGATAACGAGCCTAAAGTTTTAGAGTACAATGTTAGATTCGGCGATCCGGAGTGTGAAATTTTGATGCCTCTTATAAAAAGCGGCGTTTTAGAACTCTTTTATAAAGCTTCTACAAAAGATCTGAAGAATCTTGAAATAGAAATTTATGACAAATATGCGGTAGGAGTAGTGATGGCTAGCGAAAATTATCCATATAAAAGTTCTACTCCTTCGGAAATTATA
>JALWKJ010000122.1:0-9994 GCA_027081495.1 Campylobacterales bacterium
ATCATGAGCGACCTCACAGTGCCCTTTGCTATCAGCCACCGGCAAAGGTTTCAGGCAGACAAAATGCTGCCTGATATACAATCAAAGACTAACTTTGGAAATGGTACTACTTTTGGGTGCAGGTCAAGAGGATTGTAATTATGGAGTTTATTATGTATATGTTGCCGATTGGTCTTATCGCTGTTTTTGTGATAGGTTACTTTGCGGTTAAAAACAAGTGGAAAATCGCTGACTTTTTTTAAATTGGTACATTTTTATGATACGAGGTGATAATTGCGGGACAGACAGTATCGTAGGCTATGGCGTCTGGTCACATCTTTTTATTCTTACCAAAACAGATATCTGATTTTCCAGCTAAAATACTCCTGTAAGCGGCTTTTGTTTGCGCTTGAGTACTCTATTTCAAATCCCAGATAATCTCTGATATTTATCTCTCCCCCGTAACCCGCCTGGATGATATATCCGTATTTTGAACGGTTGTTATATAAAAAAACGCCGTTTGCGTAACTCTTCCAGCTTCTTTGAAAGCGTTCTTTCGCATTTAATCCATATGTCATGTCAAAAGCGATTTGCATGAAACTCTTGGGCAGTCTGTCGTCTTTGGTATATTTTTGCAGTTCGCTCGAAACTCCTATAGATATATCGGGATAAGCTTTCTTTAAAACGAGGCGATAATTTGCAAAAATTTGATCGCTTGAACCTAAAAATCTTTTCATATCTTTATATCTTGCGTGTTTATAGCCCAAAGAGACGGATTCATTTCGATTTAGTTTGTAAAAAAGCGCCGTTTTTAGCGAATTTTCTTTCGCATAAAGTAAAAGGTAGTTGCTGCTTTGATTGTTTTGGTTGATTTTAGCCGCAACTTGAATGTCGGCTCTTTTGTGTTTATGAGACAATTTCGCTTCAAATCCCAGATAATTTTTCGTTTTATTGAAAAGATCGGTTTTTAAAGATAATTTATAGTTTTTGAACGATTTATAAAGCTCAAACGAGAGAGAGTTTTGATTTTTTATATTTTTTAAACCGCTTTTTATATTTTTGTTTATCGCGACGGAGGTAACAAGATCCAAATTTTTAAAATTTTTATGTCTGTATGAGAGTTTGATTTGATCATATTTCAATCCTGAGAGATTTGAGTGTTTAAATTCGCTTTTGATCGTCGGTTTCTTATTCATAACATATTCATAAAATTCGTTTGAAAAAGCGCCGTTTTCATTGTTTTGTATAGATTCAAACAACAACCGTTCATACTCTTTTTTTGCGCCGGTCGATTTAAGTAGTCGAAGATGATCATTTAGCGGCAAAAGTCTGTTTTCGTTTTTGATCTCAAGAAGTTTTTTTCCGTCGTTTTGATTTAACGCCATATAAAGAGTTATGTAAAAGTCGTCTATTTTATGAGCGTTTATCAAAGATTTTATCTTTTGAGTCGCGTCAAAGTCGATAAGGGTCGAGGCGTATAATTGGTAGATGGTTTTTAAATCCAAAAGATTTTCAACCTCTTTTAGATATTTTTTGACACTAAGCGGATCAAAATGGATTTTAATTCTCGTATAATCGTAAAGTTTACTTTTGTCGTTTTTGAAACCGTTTTTCTCTTTTATCTCTTTTTGGGCTAGATTTTTTGCGATCAACATCTGTTTTTGTCGCTCGTTGTCGTCTTCGCTTAAAGAGAGAATATCGGCATATTGCAGATGAAGCTGCCAGTTTAAGGGATCGTTTTGAAGCGCGAATTTCATCTGTTTTTTCGCTTTTGTTCCAAATTGCAGGGTAAAATATCCAAGCGCGGTCGCTTGAGCGACATTTGAATCAAACGGAAAATTTTTTGAGATGAAGTCAAGCTCTCTTTCAAGCAGGTTTTTATTTTTGTATGAGAGTAAAAACCATAGATAAGAAGTATGAATCTCTTTTGATTTAGGATCTATTTTTATCGCCTCTCTAAACTCTCTTAACGCTTTTTTATACCGTTTTTTTCGTTGCCAAATATCCGCTTTTACGAGATGAAAGTATGATTCTTTTTCAAGCTTTTGTGAAAGTTTTTCGTCGAGATTTTTTATAACGGAGTATAACCTTTCATATTTATGCGACTTTGACAAGATAGAGGCAAGACGATAAAATGAATTTTTTGAAGGATTGTTTTGAAAATCTTTTTCGGCTATAAAAAGCGCATATTTTTCATCTCTATTTACGGAGAGAAAAAAGAGTCTTTCAAAATCGCTTTTTCTTAAAATATCAAGTTTTTGCATCTGTTTTAAAATCTCAAACAGGCTCTCCTCTTTTTGCGTTATATATGCGCTATTTGCAAACAGGTACCATAACTCTTTTTTCTTAAAAAGAGACTTTTTCGAGTTTTTATAAAGAAGATCGTAAACTTTTTTATATCTTTTTTTGCTAAATAATTTAGCGGCGTATTTATATAATAGATCATGATCATCGCGAAAAATTTTTGAATAGTTTATGAACGATTCTTCAACCGTATCAAAATCTTCATATTCGCTTTGAAGTCGGATTTTCGATTTTAAAATCTCCGTGCGACGCTCTTTTTTGTAGTAAGATTCAAAAAAATCGGCTCCTTCTTTAAAATTCCCCTCTTTTTTATAGAGTTCATAAAGCTTTTTCATATACTCTTTTTCATATCTTTTTAAAAGTTTTCGGATATATATTTTTTTAAGAGCGCTTGAGTCGTGAGATGACGATGCGAGATTTTGCAAAATATTGAGATATTTATCGGATTTGTCTCTAAAAAGAAGCTCTTTTGCATATTTTTTTATCTTTAGAGTATCGTTTTTCCATAAGGCGATTTGAAGAGCCTCTTTTTTCCAATAGATATCTTTTTTGAAATATTTTACGTCCGTATCGACTAGTTTTTGCGCATTTTTTAAATCGCCGTTATAGAGCGAGACTTTTAAAAAAAGACGAAGAAGCTTCGGGTTCTGTCGTAAAAGCGCGCCGTTTTTTTCACTCAAAAGAGTTACGAAAGATTTCGCGTCGTCGAGTTTTTTGTACGAAAGATAGAGTTTTATAATTTTTTGACAAGCCAAAGAATCTTTTATAAAAGATTTTTGATGCTCTTTTATAAAAGAGAGAGCTTTTTTCTCATCTTTTATTTGAAAATAGAGTCCGGCGGTATCGAAAAATAGATCGGGTCTTTTGTATTTTAAAAATCTCTTTTCATACGCCTTCGCCATTTTTTTATACTCTTTTTTCAACGAGTAGTGTGAGATTAAAAGATTAAAAAGTTTTTCACTTTTAGAATTTGATATGCCGTATTTTAAAAGTTTTAATCCCTCTTCTTTTTTCTCTATCTCTTTTGCGAGAAAAAAGGCTTTTATCACTTCGTTTTCATCTATGCTTTTCTCATGTCGCACTCTTTTTTTTAAAGCGTCGAATCTTATCTTTTTTAAACCAAGCTCGGCAGATTCGTTTAAAACAAAATACCAGAGCGAAGGATTGTCGCTTTTTAAAAACTCTTTAAGCTCTTCTTTCAACTCTTTTGAAAGTTTTGTTTTTTCATTTTTATCGGTTTGAGTTTTGTATCTTCCTTTTATGAGGTGGTAGTTTAAGATTTTAGAGTGTTCTTCGTCTAATTTTGCATTTTTTTGAAATAACTCAAAAGCCTCTTTTGCCTCTTTTATCTTTCCCATTCCAAGATAGGCGTTTATGAGTCTTAACCAGTTTTTGGGATTGTTCGCATAGGCGTTTGCAATGTTTTTGAGGTAGATGATAGTCAAATCGTAGTTTCTCTTTTCGCTGTCTATCAGTTTTTCTATACTGTTTTTCGGGAAGAAAAGTATTAAAAGGGATATCGTCAACGCCACTATGGCTAGCAACTCGTAAAGCGAGGTGACTTTCGGTTCGTTTTTATTTTCTCTTGACAAATACAACCTCGATAGTGTCGTTTGCGCGGGCTTTTACTAAAAGAGTGTCGGCGCTTTTTTTAACGGATATCTTTTTTTTGTCGTATAAGAGTCTAAAATTTTTGCTCATATGAAAAGAAGCTTCAAGCTTTACATATGAACGAAGTTTAAAAATCGTTTTGTTTTCATCTTTAAAAAAATCGATGAGTTTTGCGTTTGATTCTTTTAGGTAAATGTCGTTTGGTTTTTTTTCGCTCAGTATAAGCGTATGCTCTTTTTTGTTATCAAGATGTATGTATCTTGCGTATTTTTCATCCCAAAAGCCGATAACGCCTTTTGAATTTTTTAAATCGGGATATCCTTTTTGTTTTGGTATTCTAAGAGTCCTGAGTTTTGCGTTATTTTTTATAAAATATCCATTATCTATTTTAAATATCACCGTTTTATAAAAATCATGAGCAATATCTATATATTCGGATGTAAAAATCGGAATGGTTTTTTGTTTTTGCACCCATTTGTAAACTTTATGAAGCGCGTTTAAAGAGGCTCTTTTTGATGCCGAATAAAAATGATAGTAAATATTTAGCGGTTTGAGTCGTCTTGGGCTTTGGGTTAGTTTGAAAGTCTCTATCACTTTTTGATAACCCCAAAACGGTCCTTTCCAGTCGTTCGTATAGATGTTTTCGTTTTGCATAGCTACATATATTTGCCAAAAAGATCCTCTTTTGATTCCAAACGGAGCTATTCGTCCAAGCCACGGAAAATCGTCGGTTATCGTCGTATCTCCGCCGTTTATCGATTTTATATTATTGATCTCGCACTCTCTTAAAGCTTTTTTATCCGGCAGACAATCTCCCGTCCAAAAAAACAGTTTGCATTTTTTTTCACTTTTTTTAAGAATTTTTTCGTTGATATAACTTATACTGTCGTCAATCTCTCTTTTTAGAGAAAAACGATAGTTTTTTATAGGAAGATGGTAGCTTTGCTCCAAATTTTTCGAAATCTCGGAATTTGTCAGTTTTTGCCATTTAAACGGGTGGGAAAAGCTATGGGAAGAGGGTTCTACAAAAGGTAAAGAGAATATTTTTTTCGCGATTTTTTCCATTTTCGACGAGATTTTCGGATATAGTCCGTTTTTTGAGATTTCTCCTTCGATAATCGATATAGAATGGGGAAGAGGATATTTTTTTAATATATCTTTCAAAAGAATTTGCGACGCGTATTTTTTGGGATTAAACCGAGCTTTTTCTATAAAGCCGTCGCCGTCGATATGGATAAAAAGATTTCTTCGTCCGTTTTGTGTCGTAGGATCGGGCGCGGGAAAAGAAGCGAGTTTTAATGCGTTTTTAAAAAGAGCGAAAGGATCGACGCTCCACATCGGTTCGTTGTCGATATCCCGCGTAAAGCTTTTGCCAAGCCCGTATCCTCCCCATGAAGTAATCGCCGCGGCGTCAAAACTCTCTTTTTGAGAGTTTTGAGCTTTTACCAATACTCTCGCGTTTTTCGCTCTAAGTAAAAAATCGATATTATCGACGAGTGTCGGAAGTTCGAAATCCATGATTTTGTCTTTGTAAATCACTTTAGAGTATAAAGATAAATTTGAAGGTGAATTTTTAAAATAAAGACCCAGCTTTTTAGCCCTTTTTTCATTCATCTTAAAGCCGAATTCATTCATGAATAAAATCTTTTGGCCATGTTTTATAAGGGTATATATCCAGTCGAAAAATCTTTTTTCGTCTTTCGCGTATCGGTCGATCCATACTATGACGCCGGCGTATCTGTTTATATCGGCGTCGGGTAGAGAGTTTTTGATATCTTTTAAGATGGGGATAAATCCCAGGTATTCAAGCGGCATACTCGCTAAGAGGTGAGCGCTTGAATAGACCTTGTCGCCGTCTTTTAAAAAAGTCGAGTCGTAAAGTATCAGCACCTCTCTTTTGATCTTATTTTTATAAGAGGTCGGAAACTCTTTGAGATATATATCGCTTAAAATTCCGATATATCCCTCTTTGTCTAATTTTTTGGCGATTTTTTTTCTCTCTTCCTGTTTATAAGGGGGCAGATAATCTATAACGATAGGAATAAGTGAGCACTCTTTTGCTTCGTTTAATCGGGCTCTTATCCATTTTGCGTCTTTTTTCGGAATATCGATATATGTTTTATTTTTCGGATCTATGCCTTTATAAAGCGATTCTATCGCAAACGCGTCAACGCTTTGGCATAATCGATCCATCACTTCGACGCCTCTGTTTGCCACAATAAACGCGTGAGGAAACTTTTCTCTTATCTTTTTTATTATTTTAGACAAGGCTTTTGTTTGAGCGGCTCTTTTTTCTTTTTTCATTTTAAGAGAAAAGATGGAATCAAGAGTATCCAAAAAGAAATTTCTATATCCTCTATCATATAGTTTTTGCATCTTTTTTAATAAAAACTTTTGATAATCCTCGTTTGTAAGATCGGCTATTTTAGAACCCCACGCGCTGTTGTCGGAGAGTATCCACGCGCTGTTTGAGTCGATGTTTTTATGCCTCCAGCTTTCAAACTCTCCGATGCTGACATATGCGACTAGTTTTTTCGGATATCTTTTTACCCAGATAGGATCTATCTGATCGGGATCGATTACGATTTTGTCAAATTCCGTCATCAACTGTTCGCTCGGATCGTTTGCGTAATATATTCCGATCGAGAGTTTATCGGAGGCAAACGCGTTTAGCGTAAAGAGGATTAAAAAGATTATCTTACTGTAACATATATGTTTCATACTCTAACCTCCTCATAGTGTATCCTAGCCAAATAAGAGAGATTATAAAGACTATCAAAAGCGAAAGAGCAAAACCGTAACCGAAGAAGAAAGGACCCGCAAGTATGGATAGATAACTGCCTAAAGCGTTTAAAATAAAAAATAAAATACTCAAAACCATCGCCTCCCTTTGTCTGTCAAGATAAAACAAAATCGCCAGCACGGACATAAATCCAAGCTGTAACTGCGTTCCTATTAAATCTATATAAAATAAAGAGAGGTAAAGTTGCGGGAGATTCAGCAAAGAGAAGAGGGGTTTTGAAATCATGAATAAAATGAGATTGAAAATACCCTGAACTATGAGTATCTCTCTTAGCGCAAGGCGGATCGTATCGATCATTTTGTATCGCTCTTTTCTTATCTGGCTTAGTGTTCCCTTTTCCCTGACGGCATCGTAAAATTTGTCGTAATTTTCGGAAAAGTCGGCTTCGAGTCTATAAAAAAAGACCGCCATTCCGGGAATTATGGCAAGATAAGCCAAAAATATAGGCAAATCGTAAACTATCGAAGTTCGAAGATTATCGACAACGAAATATCCGGTAATTGGGGAGTACCAAAAGATAATCTTATCTATCCAGATTCCTAAATTGTAAAAAAGCCCCGTAATTCCGAGTTTAAAGTAAAAGCTCCTTTTGTCGAAAAAATCAAATCTTATCAGATACGCCGAGGGATAGTGATAGATTATCGCCATGACCAATATAAAAAAAAGAAGAATATTCCCCAGTAAAAAGGCAAAAAGAAGACCCTCTTTGGAGTACTCCTTAAAAAATACGGCCAGTATGAAAATAAGCGCGTAACTTACGCCATAGGCGATTATGGTTATTTTAAAAAAGCGAAGGCTCGTTGCTAGTATGTTTGTTATCCATACGCCGTTTAGAGTTAAAAATGTTGAGATAAACAGTATGAGAAAAAGATTGCTTTGAGAATAAAAAAGCCATAAAGAAAAGGGTATGACAAAAAGCGCCCCGATTATAAATATAACGACAATGAGTCCAAAAAAGTTAGGCAGCACCAGATACTCTTTTTTCTCAAAGATTCTATCCGCCACGAACCGAGTAAAAGGGAGTTGAAAAAAGCTGCTAAAAATCAGACTTGAAGCGAGCATCAGCACATAAGTTACGATCGATTGAAATTCGCTCGTTTGAGCTTGCGCGCCGGAAATTGCAAACGATACGAATCCTATCGCCATCATGACTATCATCGATATTACCCAAGGACCGCTGCTTAAAACCGCCGAAATCGTATAAGTCTCCAACATAGAGGAGAGAGTTCCTTTTTTGAGTATCTTTTTTAACTCAAAACCTATCCCCGCCATAAAAGCGCCTTTTGATATATCTCTTTGTAAGTTTTGAAAAATTGTTTTTGCGTATAAAAACCGTTTACTCTTTTAAGGGCGTTTTGTTGATATTTTTTATAAAGTTCTTCATCTGAGAGCACTTTTACATAGGCTTTTGCCAAAGCGGAGGCGTTTGCTATATCTACGACTTCTCCCGCTTTCCCTATGGCTATATCCTCTTCGTTTAGCGCTCCTTCTATCAACTCTTTGCATGAACCGACATTCGTAGCCACGCATGGAAGCCCGGCCGCGAAGCCTTCGAGTATTACAAGCGGCATGCCTTCGCTTATAGAGGTGAGGGTTAGTATGCCGCTTTTTGGAAGAATATCGATAATATTTTGAAAACCCAAAAATTTTACATTTTTTTGTAGTCCGAGATTTTGGACTATCTGAAGGCACTCTAGGGCGTACTCTTGATCTTCGTCCATCGGTCCTACTATCCATCCTTCTAAATCGGGTATGTCGTAAACGGCTATTCGTAAGGCTCTTATAAATGTTTTGATATCTTTTATGGCGACGACTCGTCCGATTAGCGTTACTATTTTCGGAATTTTCTGCTCTCTTTTTTCATAAGCCGTTTTTAACTTTTTCGTATCGACTCCGTTTGGAACGACAAAACATCTATTTTTATCGGCGCCGTAGGCGATTTGCGCCTTTTTCGCGCCGTTATATAGCGATAGTATGGGATTTGCCTGATCGTAGCAAAAAAGACCTATTCCTTCAAAAAACTTTATCCACATCCGTTTTATGTGGTCTTCTTCATGGCTTTGTTTTAAAAGATCTATTTTTTCCGAAGAGAAAAGATTACTGGAAAGTAGATCTATGCGTCTTTCTTTCGTATATATTCCATGTTCGGTTAAAATAAGCGGAATCGAATCGTTTTTTGAAAGAAGCGCTCCTAGAAAACCCGCATATCCCGTTGAAGGAGTGTGAACGACTTTTGCTTTTGAGGAGATTTTTTTCGCGATTTTAGCAAGCGTCCATATCGGGGCGTGAATGCTTCTAATAGTCCAAAAATAGTCGATAAAAGGCATATCGGGACAGTTTTTTTCATATTGATTTGTTATAAATTCCCATGAAGAGAGGGAATAGAGAAAAAATTTTTCGTCAACTTGATTGATATAAAAATCAAGCGTATATAACTCTTGAGGGAATTTTTCGTTTGACGATTTAAACCAGTCGTAAATTTTTTTGATATTTTCTTTGGCTTTTTCGTCTCTTTTTTTCGGTTTGATCGCGACCTTTTTTTTAAAGTCGAACATATAAGCCTCTAGCAGATATACGAGATTTTGCGGAAATTCATATTTAATATCGCCGTAATCCTCTTTTTTACTACCGATAAAGACGATGCCGAAATTGTACTCCTCAAGTCCGTTTAAAAGTTGATGAATCCATGAACTTACGCCGCCTCTGACATAAGGATATGTTCCTTCGCTGATGATTAAGATATCGATTGTCTTATTTTTGTCGATCAGAGTTTTCAAGATTCATCCTTTACCCAGACGGCTCTTAAAGATAGAAGTTGATAATTTATCGATTTTGGAGGAATTTTTTGCATCCAGTAGGCGATTCTCGCGTAGTTTTTTTCACGAAAGGAGATTTCCGCCATAAAACTCGCGACTTCTCCTTTCGGGATTCCAAGATCAAGAGCCTTGACAAAAGCATCTTTAGCTTTTTTGTAATCTTTTTGGATAAGATAGATTCTCGCTTCGAGTTTATAAAGAGAAGGGTCGTCGTTTATCTCTTCTTTGGCAAGTTCAATCTCTTTGATGAGATTGTCGATGACAAAAATCTTAAGCTGTTCGTCGGCCACTCCCTGATAGAGCAGCTCCCAGTATGTAAACGCCAACTCTTTGTGATATGAGGCTCTTTTTTTTGCATCTCTTTGAGTTAGAATAATATTTTTTAATTCCGTTATTTTCTCGTTGATCTTTTTTTCGAGTTTATCTATCATGGAAAATCCGACAAGGCGCACTTCATCGTCGGGATCGCGAAGCGTCTCTT
>JALWKJ010000122.1:10004-16544 GCA_027081495.1 Campylobacterales bacterium
CGTCTCTTTTATGAGTTTTAAAGAAGATTTCGTTTTCATTTGAGTTAGTATCGAGAGCGCTTTTATCTTTCTGTGGGAAGGGGCGTATCTGTTTTCCAAAAGGGCTTTTAAAGAGCCTTCTCCAAATATTCTCTCCACGACCGGAAATCCGTCGGATATTTCATGCGGATCGATGTCGTCCGTTGGAGTGAAGATTCGTATATGTTGACTTTTCTTAAATCCCCATCCGATCAAAAGCCAGCAAAAAAGCGAGCCTAAAACCGGTACGAAAAAATTTAATACGCCAAATAAAAGAAAAAGAGCTTTTTTTTGCTCTTTGTAAAATGAAGGAACAAATTGCAGTTGCGCATATGCCGTAGTTACGGAAAAAAGAGTGTGTAAAATAAAAAAATAACTTAATTTTTCAATATCATGAAAATCGATATTCGCCTGTTTCAGCGCTTCGTATTCGAAATATATCGAGACAACTACGGAAAAAATCGCCGCTATTTTATGCTTCATGCTCTTTTATCCAGTGTTGAATTTTTTCTATTTCGTTTATTTGCGTGATAATTATTTTATATTCGCCAGCGTCAAAATCCGTAAGCTCTTTTTCAATTCTTTGCTTGAAACTTATGGCTCCCGAGACTCTCTCTAAAGGAAGAAGAAAAAGAAAAAAACTGTTTCGTTCCGTTTTTATCGCGTTTACCATATCCAAAAGACGCATTTTCTTTTGTCTAAAGTCATCGACTATGAGCGAGATTGCCGAATTTGTCGTATGTACGAGTACGATTGCGCTGACTATGGCGTATCTGTCGTACATAGATTTGAGTCTGTCTATTTCAAACACGAATCTAGCGTCGAGTCTTGAAAAAGTTTTTTGTTCAGACAAGGCGGCTTTTGTACCGGCGTAACTGTACTCTTGCGTCAAATACTCAAGCAGTATCTGAATTTTTAAAATATTGTCCATATTAAATTCTAAAAAATCCATCCGCTCTATAATAAAAAGCGCTTTTATGTTCTCTTTTAAATCTAAAACGGGCAAAACGGCCAATATAGGCTCTTTTTCCATCAATGTCATTTCGCTTTGCGATAGAAATACCGCTTTTTTTCTACTTAGCGCCTGATCTATCATCGGATGAGAAGTTTGATATTTGAATATTGAATCGCCGAGGGGAATAAGGCTTTTTACATTTTGATCTTTGTCCAGCATACATAAAAGAGCGCTTTTTAGAGAAAAAGCTTCGATAAATGTCTCAAAAAGTTTTATATAGGCGTTTTCGATATTCTCTTTTAGCGAGAGATCGATTATAAGCGATCTGAGCGTTACGGGTTTTAAAAGATACCCTTTTTCGAGTTGATCATGAGATACTTTTAGAGCGAAAAAGGCGTTGCTTAGTTCTCTGAACTTCTCTTTGAGGTATTTTTTTTCCTCTTTATCCTCTTTTTGTTTTCGCTTGAAATGAAAATGAAACTCTCCAAAAAGAAGTACGAAAACAAGATATTCCAAAAAAGTTCTTATTTCAAACGAAAAGGAGAAAAAGTAGAGTCCGAATGTCAAAACGCCTAGCGCGACGACACCGCTTAAAGTGCCGTTGTAAAGAGTAATGAGGGCTAAAAACAGTAGAGCGATATCTTGAAAACTATCGAGTCTTACTTCTATGTCGCTGCTTATGAAATAGATAAGAGAGATAAAAGTCAAAGATATGAGTATGCTCTCCCAAACAGCAGAAAGAGATATTTTGACTTTAAAGCGGTTTTTGAGAAAATCCATTATCGGGGTAAAATCTTATCGAGTATTTCCTGTGAAAGTGTCGATATGGAGCCTCTGGAGTCGCCGCTTTTGCCGCCGGAAGCCAAATATGCTCTCTCGCCGGTTTGAGTATTTGTTATTTCAACTACCAAACCCACGATAGGTTCGGCGTCTATCCCGCTTTTGTATCTCCACTCCGTCACTTTACCCGAAAGTATATATACCGCTTTAAGCGTTTTGGCTTTTTTTATCATATCGTCTATATCAAAATCGTTTTCGTTATAGGAGTCGTCGTTGTCCGGTTTGCTTTTTAAAATTTTTGTTTTAAAGCCATGCTCACTTAATACCGCGTCCGCAACCGCCGCCGCGCCGTATCCGGCTAAAGGGGTCTGCGTAAAGTTTTCAAACGGCATTATCGCGATCAAATCAGTTTTTTTCGGTTTAAAATCTTTTGATTCGCTTTTGTGGATTTGCATCTGTGCACAACCGATAAAAAAGTAGATTAAAAATACTAAAAAGAGCGAAATCTTTCTCAAAAATATTCCTTTGCTTAAGAATTATTATTAAATTAATCTACTTATTATATAGAAAGATTCTTAATCGATTCGTGAATGATCTTTTTTAAGTAAAAGTTTATCTCTATAAACTATAATAAAAACTCAAATTAAAACTAAGAGAAAAGATGAATATTTTTTTAACACTAGACTATGAACTCTTTTCCGGTTCAAATCCCGGAAGCGTCGAAAACTCCATCATAACTCCAACGCGAAAACTTCTTGAAATCGGTGATAAACACGGCGTAAAATTCGTCTTTTTCGTCGATAGCGGATATATACGAAGGCTATCGGATTTTACTGATAAATACCCTTTGGCGAAAAGAGATTTCGACGCTATAACGAAACAGATAAAAGAGCTTCATAAAAGCGGTCATGATATAGAGCTTCATATTCATCCTCATTGGGAGGATTGCACTTATGACGAAAACGGCTGGCATATGGATACGACAAGGTTTCGGATTCACTCTTTTGGCAAAGAGCAGATAGAGGATATCGTCAGACGATATAAAAAAACGCTAACGGATATAATCGAAGAGGAAGTTTTTGCATATAGAGCGGGCGGTTGGTGCCTTCAACCTTTCGACAAACTTAAAGATGCTTTAAAAGAAAACAATATATGGCTCGATTCTACCGTATATGAAGGGGGCTACAATAGTTCTAAGACCCATTATTACGATTTTAGAAATTTTGTGAAAAAATCTTTTTACCGTTTTGAAGATGATCCCGTTATCGAAAAAGAAGACGGTTTTTTTGTCGAGATACCAATCTCTACGCATATGGTTTCACCTCTATTTTTTTGGCAGTTTGCGTATTATAAAAAATTTGGCAAAAACGAACACAAAGTTTTTTCAGACGGTATCACGGCGGGAGGGACATCTGGTAGTTCAATGCTGAGAATGTTGACAAAATATACCAAATCCATCGTTTCGATGGACGGTTATCGCGCGAAATTGTTAAAAAATTCTCTTGATTCAAACGCAAAAAACGATCCTGAGGGTAATTTTGTAGTGATAGGACATCCTAAAGCTCTGACACCGTACTCGTTAGAAAAATTGGATCAATTTTTACGATATGCTACAAAAAATCATACCGTTACGACTTTTTCAAAATTTTGTAAAAATAATGGAATAAATCTATCAAACAAATGAAATAATTGTCGATATCTCTTTATCAAAAAACATATAATAAAGAGTAGTGATGAGTTTTTCTTTTGACAGCGTAGCGCATTTGTATAAGGGGGTTTACTACAGGATGCCCCAGTCTTTAAAGACATTTTTGGGATCGATTTACGGAGCTATTCCGATCGAAAAGAGATATGGAGTCGCATATAGCGATTTTTTAAATATATTTGAGAAGTTTGAGAGTTGGGACGATACTTTAAAAGAGGAGTATCTTTACTATAAAACTCTCGAGACCCTTATGTTTGCGGAGCAAAATATAACATTTTACCAAAAACAGTTTGCCAAATATGGAGTATGCGTGAGTGATTTTAAGTCGCTTGGCGATTTAAAAAAATTTCCGACTATGACAAAACGGGATATAAAAGAGTCTATCGACGATCTCTATACCGATGTCATGGAGAAGCCTGCGGCGTATTTTAGCGGAGGTTCGACATCTTCTCCGACGAAATTTTATCATCCGCTTTTTACGAGCAGGGCAAAACATAAAGCTTACTCTATTTTTACTCTCAAAAAGGCGGGTTACAACTATAGAGACGCCACCCTTCTTTTAAAGGGGCGAGAGGTTGTCGATAAAAGCCGAAATATTTACTGGGATTATGAAGCCGTGGAAAATATGTTAAATGTAACGAGCGGTTATATCATGAGCGATAAATTTCCGCTTATTTACAAAAAAGCCGCCTCTTTTAAACCGAAATTTATATTCGGTTATCCTAGCGCGGTTATGGATTTTATGTATGCGACAAAAGCGGCGGGGTATGAGCCTTTGAATATAAAAGGAATTTTATTGGCTTCAGAGAGTGTTTATGACGAATATATAAAAGAGTTGAAAGATTTTTACGGAGATATACCCGTTTTTATCGATTACGGTCATACGGAGAGAGTGGTAGGCGCGTATAGGATAGATAATATGCCTTACAATTTTTTGGGAGCGTATGGCGTAACTCGTTTGGTTGACGACGAAATCGTAGGGACCTCTTTGGACAATTTCGTAATGCCCTATATAAACTATAAAACGGGAGATGAAGCCGAAGGCAAAGTATCGTTTTACAAAAACAGCGATATCGTAAAAAGCGTTTCAAATATAAAAGGTAGAAAAGAAGATTATCTTGTTACATACGATTATAGATTGATTTCTTTGACGACCTTGTATGTAGGGCACCATTTATGTTCAAAAGTAGTGGCGAATCTTCAATATATTCAAAAAGAGCCGGGCAAAGTGATAGCCAGGATAGAAAAAGGCAAAGCGTATGCGGATAAAGAGAAGATATATGGAGGCTTAAAAAATCTTGTCAAAGAGGGAATAGACTTTAAAGTCGAAATCGTTGACAAAATAGAAAAAAGCGCCCGAGGCAAATGGATAGCCTGTAAACAATATCTTGATATAGAGTCCATAAAAGCAAAAAGAGTTAAAAATATCGGCATAATCGCTAAAGCAAAAGCGAGCGTTTAGTTAGTTGTATTTTCTTTTCGCAAGAAAAAGCGTTCACCGATATAAACTATGAAAATACCTGTAATTGCCGCATAAATAACTATCATGTCGGTGGATGCCTTTACCGATATAAATGTAGCGAGAACTATAACATCAAATATGATAGCGGTTATTAATATACCTGCGTTTGCATTAATTTCTTTACGAAGATGACGAAGCACTCCCCAGTGAACGGCAATATCCATCAATAAATAAAATATAGCGCCAAGAGAGGCTATACGCGTTAAATCGAAAAATATTGTCAAAAACATTGCCAGAACGACGGTATAAACTAGCGTATGGTTTTGTATGGTTCCCGGCATTCCAAAATGGCTGTGAGGGACTAGTTTCATATCGGTTAACATCGCAAGCATTCTTGAAACCGCAAATATGCTTGCGATGACTCCGGAAGCGGTAGCGATAATTGCCAATATAACCGTGAACCATAAACCGTAATCTCCAAATGCTGGTTTTGCCGCTTGAGCCAATGCGTAATCTTTTGCCTGGATGATTTCATTTAAACTAAGGTTTCCGGATACCGCCAATGAAACCATAGTGTAAATCGCTACGCATATAGCGATTGAAATAATAATGGCACGACCTACATTGCGATGCGGATCGACTATCTCCGAACCGCTGTTTGTTATAGTGGTAAATCCTTTATACGCCAATATCGCCAATGCCATAGCCGAGATAAAGCCGCTTGCCGTTATCTCGGTTTGTGCAGCGTTTGCATCGTTTAAAAAAGAGAAATCGGCTACCCATAAACCTCCGATCGCAAATAAAACAATGGCGCCGATTTTAATGAATGCCGTTATCAGGGCAAATAGACCGATCATGCGATTACCCGATATATTTAACAAAAAAGCGAAAAAAAGTAAACCTACCGCTAATGACGGCACTATAAAGCTATCAGGGTTGACATCGAAGAGTTGAACCGTATATGTACCGAAAGTCTTTGCAACTAAACTTTGATTGATAACCATCGAAAAATACATAAGCAACGCTCCTACGGCCGTCATGATACCTTTACCGTAAGCTTTTTGTAAAAACATAGCGATTCCGCCGGCGGAAGGATATGCATTGGATAATTTAACATACGAATAAGCGCTAAAACCGGTCACAACCGCCGCCGCGAGAAATGCCAGAGGAAACAGCGTTCCCGCAAGCTCCGCTATCTGCCCGGTCAATGCCAATATACCAGCGCCTATCATCACGCCCGTTCCAAGCGAAACCGCGCCGACAAGCGTTATGCTGTTTGCTTTGTATCGTGATGTTCTTATAGTATTTTGATGATCTTTCATACACTTTCCTTATACTGAATGTTTCATTTCATCGTTAAGAATAGTAAAAGTGTATGTAAAAAGTGTGTATTAAATGCTGAATATCTTCTTTTCGCCGTAGATATCGTGTTTATTTTTACGGGTGAGGGCATAGTTGTTTTTGTAGAGCATATCCTTAAGTAGTTTTAATTTCTCTTTTTGATCTAGGTTTTTATCCATTTTGATTTTTTCATAAAAGTCGCTAAAGATTGATTCATACTCTTTCATAGCTTTTTTTTCTCTAAATAGTAAAAAAATTCCTATGGGAAGGGATAAGAGC
>JALWKJ010000123.1 GCA_027081495.1 Campylobacterales bacterium
TCGCAGGACTCACCTTAGCGAATTTGAAAAAATCTGGTAATAATTATAAATTTTTTTCTAAGATAAGCGGAAAATAATAAAATGAAGGGATTTTATCCCTTCATCCCTCCAAGAAGTCCTTTTATAGCGGTTTGTAAATCAGCCGGATAGACGACAAATTTACTGTTTTGGGATTGAGTCATTTTTTCAAGAGTGTTTATATATCTGTCTCCAAGCAAAAACATCGTCGGCAGTTCTTTATCGGTTATGGCTTCGGAAACATTTTTGATCGCTTGCGCCGAAGCTTCCGAGAGAGCGATCTGCGCTTGCGCCTCTTTTTTTGCAGCCTGAAGTTTTCCTTCGGCTTCCAGTATCATAGCGTTTTTAGCGCCTTCGGCTTTTGTTTCTATGGCTCTTCTTTCTCTCTCCGCGGCCGCTTGTTGCTCCATTGCCTGTTGCATGGAAGGCGAGGGGGTAATGTCTTGAATTTCCACGGATTTTACGGTGATTCCCCAATCGGCTACATCGTCGATTATTTGGTTTTTCAATTTCGATTTTATTACCTCTCTATTTGAAAGCGCTTCGTCAAGTTTCATTTCGCCGATGATCGATCTTAGCGTTGTCGTTATAAGGTTTTGGATCGCTAGCTTGAAATCTTCTATACCGTACAGAGCGTTTTTTGGATTCGTAACCCGTATGAAAGCGACCGCGTTTGTTAATATGACCGCATTGTCTTTAGTGATGACCTCTTGTTGATCGATATCCAAAATGATATCCCTGGTTGAGATTTTTTGCCTGATAGTATCTATGAAGGGGATGATGATATTTAAACCGGGCGTTAGGGTGGCGTGGTATTTTCCAAGTCTCTCAACTACCCACTCTTCTCCTTGCGGTACTATTTTTACTCCCGCAAAAAGCGTAACAATTACGACAAACAGTAATACTATCAATACTTCCATGAAAAATCCTTTTTATATAAATTTGAGTCCGCTTAAAGAAGTATAATCTTTTATAGGACTCAATTTGCTTTTTTTACCTTTATCATATTTCCAAGCGCTTTTACGCTTACTACCTCTTCGCCGCTTTTGATCGACTCATCTGAAGTGACTATCCACTCGCTGCTTCCAAGCACCGGTGTTTCAAAGCGCGCTTTCCCTCGACCAAAAGGCTCGATCTTTTCGATCGCCACTCCTTTTGTTCCGATACTTTCATCAGCCTGACCGCTTTTTGTGAGCGTTTTGGGTTTGAATTTTTTAAACCACATATACTCGAAAAATATAGTAAAAACTATCCACCAAAAAATCTCCGTGCTAAAATCGGTATTAAATATAAAATCGACTATCGAAACAAAAACGGCCGCCGCTCCAAACCATATGATTACAAATGAAGGTACGATAATTTCCGCAGCGATAAGAATGAAACCTAAAGCCATCCAATGCCACCAAAGCGGATTAGTCAATATTTCATGCATGAAACTCCTTTACGCCTTTGTATCGATTATATAAAAAATATTATAAAATTTTATTCTTATAAGCTTTTATCACCGCATCTTCATACTCTTTTACAATCACTCTCGGATCGTATCTTTTTTTCGTATGTTCTTGTATGGCGTTTTTGTCAAAATCGTGTTTTAAAGCTTTTTTGATCGTTTTAGATAGTTCTTTGGGATCGAATCTTTTTACCAAAAAACCGTTAAAACCGTTTTGTATGATCTCTTTATCCACACCCGGCGCCTCAAACGCCACAACGGGAAGCTTACAACCGTTGGCTTCCAAGACGACATTTGCAAAACCTTCATATCTTGAAGGAAGTATCAATAAATCGGCATATCTCATATATAGATAAGGATTTTGACTAAAACCTTTAAAATATACTCTTTTTTCAAGAGCTTTTTGCTTTAGCGAGGATTGCAACTCTTTTTTTAAGCTGCCTTCACCCAAAATCGTAACGACAAATCTATCATCTAAGCGGCTCATAGCGTCAATTAGCAGATCGTATCCTTTTTGATGTTCTATTCTGCCTATGCTTAGGAGGTTTATTTTTGATTTATCGAAGCATTCGGGTCTATTTTCGCAAAAGATTTTTTCCGTTTTATCGAGCGCCAAGGGGTTATAGATGACCTTGATCTTTTTATCGACAATTTTGTAGTTTTGCGTAAGATCTTTTTTCATGAAGTTTGATTGAGCGATGATCAAGTCGAAATTTTTATAAATATTTTTATAAAGCCAATCAAACAAAAGGGGATATTTTTCCGATCTGTTTTGGATCGATACGGTGTTTGATTCTCTTGCGACAAAGAGAGTTTTTTTGGGAAAAAACGGTTTTAAGATACAGATTAAGAGATTTAGATGTCCAAGGGTTGAAAATAGAATATCTGGTTTTTTTGATCTTATCAATTTTATCAATTTATAAATCGCGTATCTTAACTGTTTTGATTTTAGATCAAAAATTTCTATATCTTTTGGAATCTGAGATAAAAACTCCCCCTCTTTTTTTACAAGCGCTAATTTACAAGCGAATTTGTCTCTATCCATATATCTCATGATCGTAAGCATTACTCGTTGCGATCCGCCTCCTTCCAGCGAAGGGAGTACAAAAAGGATTGTTTTTCTTTTTTGATTCATTTTTTCTCTTGTTGGAGGTTTATCTCAAAAATATTTTTACCGTTTTCGTGTTTGTATGCGAGGGTTGAGTTATGAATATCTAGTATGGATTTAACGATATAGAGTCCAAGACCGAATCCGCTGTTTTTTTTCTCTTCCTGAGAGAACGGTTCGGTGTAATATGAAAGAGGATGTTTTAACGCTTTTGCTTTTGATATGATCATGATCTTTTTCGGAGAGGCTTTTATGATAGCTTTGTTGTCGCTGCTAAACTTAAAGGCGTTGTCGATGAGATTTTTGAGCACGATCGTAAAATGTTCGGGATCGACGGTTAGTCTGAAATTTCCGTATTGTTTTATAATCCTATCTTCTTTACATAAAAGTAGTTTTTTTACTCTTTGAACGAGCGAATCGAAAGAGACTATCTGAGGATTTAGTTTTATATTTTTGGATGTTAGTTTTTCAACCTGAGCTAGTTCGGTTATGATTTCGTTCATTCTCTCAAAAGTATTTATGAGTATTTTTTTATCTTCAAAATCTTCGATATCTTCTACCAAAATTCGCCCCTTTGTGATAGGAGTTTTAAGTTCGTGCATCATGTTTCTCATAAAAAGGTTTTTTGATTCCATCTGCTCCTTTATAGAGGAGACTGCTTTTTTGAAAGTCGCCGCGATTTTTCCTATTTCGTCGTTACCGTAATCGTTTATTTTAAGATCGAGATCCCCTTTTGCGAATTTTTGCACCTCTTTGTCAAGCTCTTTTAGCGGAGAGAGTTTTTTTCTTAAAACGGTATATATAAATGTTAAGATACCGCTAAAAAGCGCTAGTAAAATAAGCGCGATCTCCTGTTTATACTCTTTTGGTTTCATATCTTTTAGCATAAGGTTATATCCGAGGCTTTGTACATAGATGTATCTATTTTTACCTTTTGTGTAGATTCTAACTCTTCCGAAAATCGTATTTTTTATATATAGAAGTTTCGCGTGTTGGAGTATGTCAAGCCTTTTTTGCGGATTGTCTATCAGTTTGACCGAAAAGTGTTTATATCTTTTTTGAAGATCTTCTTCATCGGGTAGAAACTGAAGCCCCGATAAAAAAGCGTCGGCTATAAGAGAGTATCTTTGCTGTTGGTTTTCGATATATCTCTCTTTTTCAAGTCTTGCAAATAGTAAAAAAGTACTTATGACTCCTAAAAAGGCTATTACGAAAATCGTATTGATAAAAGCTATTATGGATATGTTTTTCATCAACTCTTTTGAAGAGGACACAAAAGTTGATAGCCGACGCCTCGTACGGATTTTATATATGTGTGGTCTGGATCGTATTTCGCTATTTTGCTTCTAATCTTGGAAACCATAACATCGACATTTTTAAAACTGCTGTCATCGTTTATAAATTCACTTTGATAGATGATATCCGCTCTTGAGACTACGCCGTTTTTATGTTTAATAAGATTTGAGAGTATGTCAAATTCCGCCGGGGTCAATGGAAGTTGATGTCCTTTAAATGTTATCATCATGCCCTCTTCATTAACTTCAAAAAGCTTTTTTTCTCGCTCTTTTTTCTCGTCGCTTTTATTGTGGCGGCGAAGAATAGATTTGATTCTAGCTTCAAGCTCTCTAGGGTTGTAGGGCTTTGGAAGATAGTCGTCCGCGCCTCTTTCAAGTCCGACCACTTTATCGACGATGTCGTCTCTTGCAGAGGATATGATCACGGGAATATCGGAGATTTTTCTAATCTTTCGCAAAAGCTCCAATCCATCCATGCCGGGCAGGGTAAGATCGAGAATCAGTAATTTATAATTTCCGATTTCCAATTTGCTAAGACCGATGTACGGATCTTCCGCATTTGTTACATTTATATCGAATTTTGCCAAATATTTTATGATAATTCTAGCAAGTTCGGGATCGTCTTCGATCATCAGTACATCGATCATACAATCTCCTTATTTTATTACCAGCATCAAAATCGTTCCATATCTGTTGACATAGATTCTTTTCGGGCGTTTTTTGTACATTTTAAGCGCATCTTGCAGATCGCCGATAGAAGCTATGGTCTTATCTTCGATTTGGATTATAACATCTCCGGCTTGAAAACCCACTTTCTCGGCTTTTGAAAGAGGTTTTATATCTTCTATAAGCACTCCTTCGAGATTTGAGGGTATTCGATACCGATACCTTGTATTCGTACTAAGCGCTACGATTTGCATTCCGCTGAAAATCTCTTTAGTGTTTTGATCGAAAAATAGAGTGTCTCTTGATGCTAGTGTCACATCTATCGTGATATTTTTTTTGTCTCTTTCAATTTTAAGTTCGACTTTTTGATGCGGTTTATGCGACGCGATAGCTTGTTTGAGATCGGTAGCGTTTTTTATCTTTTTAGAATCCACTTCATATATGAGATCACCTCTTTTTAACTCATACTTTTGGGCGGGTGAATTCGGCTCGACGGTGATGATCACGGCGCCTTGTTTGTGATTGTAAACGCTTTTGTACTCTTTAGTTACATCCGAGATACTAACGCCTATATATCCTCTTGTAACTTTTCCGTTTTTTATTAGATGCGTCGTAACATTTTTTACCATATCTACGGCGATCGCAAAACCGATTCCGTTGTTTCCTCCGCTTCTGGAAATTATAACGCTGTTTATGCCGATAAGAGCTCCGCGACTGTCAACGAGAGCGCCGCCCGAATTTCCGGGATTGATCGACGCGTCCGTTTGGATAAAATTTTCATATTGGTTTATACCGACCCTATTTTTATTTAAAGCGGAGATAATTCCCTGTGTGACGCTTTCGCCTACGCCGAAAGGATTTCCTACGGCAAATACGACATCGCCTACTTTTAGATTTTTTGCGTCGGCCAACTTGACGGGAGTTAAATTGTCCGCCTCAATTTTTATAACCGCTAGATCGCTCTCTTTGTCCGTACCTATCAGCTTTGCGTTATATTCATCTTTTGAACCGGGAAGCGTAACCGTGATATCATCGGCGTTTTCAATTACATGATTGTTTGTAACGATATATCCGTCTTTTGTCAAAATCACTCCGGATCCAAGAGAGTTCGGTTTTTTGGAATAAGGGAGCGGGTATGGATATGAAGGAGGGTATGCTCTATAGTTTTGAACCTTTTTTGTCGTCGAAATATTTACAACACTCTTTACTACATCTTTTATTCCGTCATGAAAAGAGAGAACTTCATTCATTCCGGAGGGCTCGATATGTTTAGGATTCGAGGCTGCGTAATCGAAGTGAACTTCATTTGCGCAGAGCGTAACCATAAACAATGATGTAAATGCCATTATTTTTTTCATGTTAATATTTCCTTTATAAAAGTTATGTTTATTATAGTCCGTCATGATTAACTAAAAAGAAATATCGGTTAATGTTATGTAAATAAGTAAAAAGCTCTTTTTGAAGGTGTGATGATCGAGTTCTCTGAAAAACGATGTATCCATCACGGCTTCACGGCAGGGTTTTTGAATTTGTCCCTGCCGCTGTAGATGTTATTTGAGAATTCAGAGAACTCAATCAAAAGTTATTTAAATTTTTCTTCGAGTTCTTTTATATCTTTTGCAAATGAGATCGATTTTACTTTTTTATTTTCAACTCCTACAATCATGACGCTATCTTTATGAGAGGGGTCGGCAAAAAGTTTTGAGATCTTCTCTTCATATATCAAAATAACGGGATATTCGCTTTTTTTTAGTTCGGGCATCGCAAATGCGTTTCTTATGACGGTGGGCATGGCGTGGATATCGGCTATATATATCGCCTCGTTCGTACTTAGAAAATCCTGGGGTTTTTGTTTTAGAAAATTTCTTACTATATGCGCGCTTTTTTTTGCGAATGTAAAAATCATGGTTTTTGTTCCCGCTTCAAGAGAGTGGCTTTTGTCAAATTGATCGGGAAGAGTAAAATCTATAACCGAATCCAATTTCATAGGAGAGGGTGTTGAAGAAGCCGAGTATTTAGTCGGATCGTAGTTTTCTTTAGAGTTTAAAAAGAAAAAAACTCCTCCGGCTATCAGCAAAAGCGCAACAAGAGCGAGTACAATTTTTTTCATATTTTATCCTTATATGTTTTTGGAGAAGGATTGTATCATATTGAGGTTAATGAAAGCAAACGATACTCGCGATTGAGGTCTTTGAAAAAATGATCTATCTATCGAACGGTTTTGCGGCGGGTTCCCAAAATTTGGGACAAATTTAGAGCCTGCCGCCGTAGATGTTATTTATTTTTTAGAAACCTCTATTATTTTAATAAAATCTATGACATCCGTTACAGTTTTTATCTCGAAATGTTTGCGTGTTATGGTGAACATTTTTGACATCGGGTCGGGGTCTGCTTATGACGGATCGTCTTATATGGCACTTCATACAATCATGCGGAGCGATATAATTCGAATTTTCATATATGTGGCAGCTAAGACACTCATATTCTCCCGATGATATATCGCCGGGCGCGACAGTGTCGAAAAATCCATCATAAAATCCTTCTATCGGATCGCCTATAAGATCGTGGTGACGATCGGCGTTGGGTTCTTTTAGCGCGGGATGGGGTTGAGAGTTGTCGTCTCCATGACATCTTCGACACTCAGCTTCGTTCGGTTCGTCTTTGTATATTTTCATACCTCTTTTTCTAGGCCATTTTTGCGGGTTTAAAAATCTGTGGCAACTGACGCAGTCGCGCTTTTCAAATGTCAAGGTTGCATGATGAACATTTTTTATGTCGGGGCGCGGCCTGCTGATAAGAGAATTTTTAGGATGGCAGGAGAGACAATCTTTTTCTACAATAGGAGTATCTCCATCATATGAATGACAACTGACGCATTCATAACTTCCAGAAGAGATATCTCCGGGAGCAACGCTGTCATAATAACCGTTAAAAAGACCTTTTATCGGTTTTGAGACGAGTTCATGATGAACTTGCGTAACGCTTTTTTGTAAGAGCGGGTGAGGGTGGTGTTCATCGTCTCCGTGGCATTTTCTGCAATCATCGACAGACGGTTCTCCTTCGTAGAGCTTCATGTCGGCATATGCGTTTGTAGTTATGAAAAATAGTATCGATATAAGTAAACCGGTAAATGAGAGAATCTGTTTTTTTGCGTTTGAGATTTTATTCATAGTTTTGTTTTCCATTGCGATGATTTAGGTTAATAAATAATTACTATATATAGCGTAGTATTAAACAATTTTACTTAAATAATATAATGGAATAGGTTTTTTTTCTAAAGAAATGGGTTTTTTAGTAGATTTGTTACAAATTGAAATGATAATACGGCAGAAAATCTGCCGCAATATTTATAGTCTCGATTCGTATCGTCTAAGGATATAGAGTTTTTTGAGCATTTTTTTCTTCGCTGCGATTTTCTGTTTCTTTCGCTTCTCGGTACCTGTTTCAAAAAACTTTCTTGCTCTTTTTTCGGTAACAATCAAATTTCTGTCTGTTTGCTTTTTAAACTTTCTATAAGCCTCTTCAAACGATTCGTTCGGCTTGACAACGATTCCCGGCATGTGGTATCACCACCTCTCATATGAATTTGTGGGCAATTATAGCAAAATTTACTAAAAAAACGCTTATTGAGTTCTCTGAAAAATTATAATTCTATTGTTTCCAGTATCGAATAGGACCGGTGTCGATATGCATAAATCCGGATCTAGGATAGTAGCCGACTCCGCCTCTTTTTAAAAAAAGCGCAAGCTTTTTTAGATCTCTTAACTGTGTTCCCGGAAGATTTATATCTATCGCTTGGGCTTTTAAATGGAAACTATTTTTTGCCACGCCTTCCGATCTTTGCCTTAACATTTCATTTGTTTTCGGCGATCTATATCCCGATATGACTTTAAAAGGTCTGTTTGTATCTCTAATAAGTTGGATACTGTATAAAAGATCGAGCAGCTTGTGATCTATCGGCTCTATATCGCCCGTCCTAAAATCTCTTAAAAAATAGTTTATTTTCTCAAACTCCGAGAGAACATAGTGATCTTTTGACCAAAAGGTAGCTTTTAAATGTTCCCCCGTGTGTATATTGTATAGTTTTATCTGTTTGTCAACCGGAATCTTCAAAGCAAAAAGCTCATACGGACTTAGAACCAATCCCGCACCCGCGACGATACTTTTTCTTAGAAATTCTCTTCTTGCGTTCATATTTCAACCCTTAACTTCTCTTGTATGGTGTTGTAAATATATATCGACAAATTTATGAAAAATCTTTACTAAATGTGAAAAAATATGAAAACTAGCGGATTGGAAAATATGAAATAAGCGAAATTTCTTTCGCTTTTTAAGAGAGCTTTATTTGTAATTTTTACAAAAATCTCTGATTCTTTTTATACCCTCTTTTATGTTCTCTTGCGATGTAGCAAAAGAGAATCTAAAATATCCTTCGCTGCCAAAACCGAGTCCCGGAACAACCGCAACCCCTTTTTGCGAGAGAAGATCTTTACAAAATCGCATCGAGTCGTTTGAAATCTTTTTTATGTTCACAAAAAGATAAAACGCTCCGTTAGGCGAAAGAACGGATAAGTTTTCATCCTGATTGAAAAGCTCTACCGCTATGTCCCTTCTTCTTTTAAACTCAAGACGCATCATCTCTATATCGGCGTCGGCTCTCGTATCCAGTCCCGCGATAGCCGCTTTTTGGGTGATAGAATTGATATTGGAAGTGCTTTGGGATTGCAGTTTTTTCATAGCGGCGATAAGTTCGTCGTTGGGCGAAGCCAGATATCCGAATCGCCAGCCCGTCATCGCTACGGATTTACTAAGACCGTTTACGGTGACGGTTCTTTTAAACATATCTTCATTTATGCCGGCAACCGCGGCAAACTCGCCGTCATATACCAATTTTTCATACATTTCATCGGAGACTACGGTGATGTTCGTATCTTTTAAAACATCCGACAGAGCTTCCAGTTCGCTTCGGCTATAAAGCGCTCCGGTCGGGTTTGAAGGGGTTGTTAATATAAGCATCTTCGTTTTTGGAGTGATGGCTTCTTTTAATTTTTTTGGAGTGATCTTAAAACCGTCCGAATCTTCCGTCTTTATGATAACCGATTTTCCGCCGCTATAAGTTACTAGTTCAGGGTAGGTTACCCAGTAAGGGCTTGGAATGATGACTTCGTCTTCCTCTTCTATGAGCGCTTGAAAGAGATTAAAAAGCGAGTGTTTGGCTCCGTTGCTGGCTATGATTTGAGACGGTTTATATTCGAGATTATTGTCTCTTTTCAATTTATCCGCTATGGCGTTAAGAAGTTCGGGAATGCCCGCAACCGGCGTATATTTCGTAAAGCCCTCGTTAATGGCTTTTATCGCTTCTTCTTTTATGACTTGGGGAGTTTGAAAATCAGGCTCGCCGGCTGAAAAACTGATAACATCTTTTCCCTCTGCTTTGAGCTCGCCCGCAAGCGTAGAGATCGCGATTGTAAGTGAAGTTGAGAGTGAGTTGACTCTTTTTGTTAACATATAAACCCTTTGCTGTAAAGCGGACAATTTTTTGTATATCCGCAGAAAATTCCGTGTTGGTGATTATATCAAATTAATGCTTGTTTGTCATTATTTCATAAGGTCGTTTTATTTTTTTTAAAAGAAGCTCAAGACTTACATTTCTTGATTCTCTGGCAAACTCTTTTGAGTCCAAAAAAACCAATATCGTCGGCATGCTAAATACGCTAAAAGAGGCGGCGATTTTCGGATGATTCGTCGCATTTATAAAAAGCTGCTCTATTTTTGAAAATTTTTCCCCAAATTCTTTCTCGACTTTTGGTTTAAGAGCTTTGCACACGCCGCATCCTGAGGCGGAAAAATAAAGCAGCACCCCATCTTTTTCATTTATGATTTGTCGAATTTCATCAAGAGTCGTTATATCATCTCTCATTTTATCTCTTTTTTGGGAATGGTTATTTCAATAGCGAAATCTTTGTAATTAGTTTTAATTTCGTCTATTTTAGCGTCTTTTGGGAGAGAAACCAATAATTGTTCTTTTCTTCTTATCTCTTTTTTGACTACATGAGTATTTCGGTTGGACTCTTTTATGATATTTTCGTTGACTGAAATCAGCATAAAATCGCCTTTTACTTTTATATCGACGGTACTGTTTTCATCTGCGATAGGAGGAGTTTTTAAATAGTAGTGATCTTTCAAGTCGGAAAATTCGAGAGTTTTCGGAAATTTGATATTTTTGAAAAAATCTTTTAAAAAATTATCGTTTTTCGTAATCTCTTCAAACCCTTTTGCTATGTTGAACATCTCCTTTTGAAATTCGCTCACCCCCTCTTTTAACTGTTTTTGAAATTGAGATAAATTTTCGTTTATCTGTTCTTTGACTTTTGGATTGTCGAATATGTCTTTGAAGAGTTTGTTTATATCTTCTTTGATTTTCCGCTCGTCTATAACGGGTTCATTATCCGTTTGGATTTTGTTTTGAGCGCTTTTTTGGGTTTTTGCCTCTTTTTCCAACGCTTCGTCGTCAATTGTTACCGTAATTTTCGGCTCTTTGACCGCTGCTGGAGCGTTAAGCGCCTCTTTTTTGCCTAAAAGATAAGCTTGATAGGCTATTACGGCTACTAAAAAGAGTCCTACTATCGCCGCTAAATTTTTATTCATGACATCTCCTATATAAAAAATGAGAATCTAGTCCTCTGAAAAATGATGATTCTCTCAAACGGCTTCACGGCGGGTCCCCCAAATTTTGACCCTGCCGCTGGAGATGTTGTACGAGAAGCATATTTTTCAGAGGACTAGATGGTATATCATACATAAAAAAGTTGAAATTGAACTCTTTTAACTTTTAAATTCCATATAAGAAAAAAATTACTATTTGACAATAAGTTCATATTCATAGCCGATTTGTTAGCATATAGGCATATTGTTTCGTGGGGAATTAGATATGTATAAAAAGGTAGGATTTTTCTTTTGCGCAAATCTGCTTATGCTGCTTATGGTCGGATGCGGCGATTCTCAAAGAGATGAAGATAAACGAAATGTTTTAAATGTCCAATCGCCAAAGAACACAAGTAAAAATCTAAATGAAAAAAACTTCGTAAATATCGCAAAATATCATTATATCAGAGAGTTGGCGTACGGAAATGTAAAAAGAGCTCCGATTTCCGGTGATAGCGTCGTGATGAGAAAACTGCGCGCTATGGACAAAAAGAATCAAAAGGGAGTTTTTTATGTAAAAACGATCAAATCTCCTCAAAATTTTATTCACTATATGCGTATAAAATGCGACGGCGCCGTCGTTCATATAGAATCCGATATCGATAAAAAAAGGGTAACCGTAAAATATACAGCCGACAAAAAAGTAATTGTCAAAGATTTTGATCTGGCGTCGTTTACCGATACCGGCGTAAATATAAAAGATGCCGAAAACGGAGAGAAAATATGAAATTTTTGATGATATTGGCGCTTTTTTTATTATCGGCTGAAGCGGCGGATATAAGCGTTTTGAAAAAAGAGTATTCCAAAAACGAAAAAATCACCGTAAAAGTTACGCAAGTAGATGGAAAGTCAAACAATTGGGTCGGAATATTCCACAAAGGAGATCAAAACTCGTGGTCGAATGTAGTTTTAGACAACTGGTTTTACGACAAAAACGCCACGCTTGTTTTTAATCCGCTTGAAGCGGGAGAGTATGAGGCTAGACTTTTTTACGACGATACCGTAAATCCGGCGATAAAGAGCGCTTCCTTCGTCGTCAAGGGCGATCCTTTGAAATTTATAAGTTCTAAAAATAGTTATGATAAAAACGAGAGTATCAAAATAGTCTATGAGAATATAACAGGCAGAAAAAACAATTGGATAGGAGTATTCAAAAAGGGAGCGCAAAACGAGTGGTATGAAGTGTTGCAAGATTTTTGGTTGAAAAATAAAAAAGGCGAGGCGGTGTTTAAGCCGTTGCCCGCGGGCAAATACGAAGCAAGACTTTTTTACGACGACTCTTTAAAACAGGAGGCTGTCGTCTCTTTTAGCGTAAAAGAGCAACCCGTATCCATAAGCGCGACTAAAAAGATATACAAAGAGAACGAGCCGATTTACATCGATGTTAAAAATGTTCAGGGCGTTAGAGACAACTGGGTAGGGATCTATGAAAAGGGCGCTTCAGAAAATTGGTATAGCGTTATAGCCGAAAACTGGTTTTACGAAAGCGACGCAAAGTTAAAATTTAGCCCGCTTTTACCCGGAGAGTACGAGGCTAGACTTTGTTATAACGGCTCTTTGAAGCCCGAAGTGGTTGCCGAATTTAGTGTCGAAGCCATTGAAACGGATCTTCCTCCCACCTTATATGAAGATGCTCAAGACGGTACGACAAAGGGGTGGATTACGATGGAAGGACCCTATAAAGTCGAAAATCGTTTTACGGGAGGAAGTAGAACGATTTTCGGCAAAGCCGCCTGGCGCGGACATAATGGAGAAAGATATACATACAATGCCGGATGGTATATGTTAAAAAACGACGATTTGACCCCATGGAACAATACGAGACAACATATTTTGGATCTCGATGTTCATGGATATACGGCTTGCTATCAGGTGGGAGTAGAAGTTAAAACGAAGCTGGGATATAGGGGTATCTATTTTAGTCTCTGGTTTGGAAGAAACGGTTGGGGACCCCAAAAGTCGGTATATAACGGATATACCGAGCTTGTCTATCCTTTGTCTATCGAGTATCTAAGAGAGGGATGGCATCATCTTCGAATAGATCTTCAAAAGAAGCTTGAAATTCTTGAACCGGGTAATAAAATATTATCCGTTGAAGCTTTTATATTAAACGGTCAAACCGCCGACGGGGCGATAGATAACATAAAACTACTCTCAAAGTAGTCTTGAGTCCTCTTTTTCCAAAGGACTCAATTTATGATCGAAAAATAGAGCAGTAGTTGATAAATTCCGCCGGAGCATATGGCGGCAAAAACACCGGCTAGAAGATCGTCTCCCATAACGGAGAGTCCGCCTTTTGCGCTTTTGTCAACTCTTCCTATGATAGAGGGTTTGTAGATATCGAAAAATCTGAAAAATATAATCGTCAGTATAATCTGTATCCAAGTTCCCGAGCTGATGGAAAGAGCGAGCCAAATACCCGCTACCTCGTCTATAACTATTTCACTTGCGTCATGAATACCGCTTCGGCTCTCCTCTTTGTCTATCTCTCGTATAGCTATGAGGGTTAAAAGAACGCAAGCCAAAAACAGGGTTGTAGGAGGAAAATAGTAGATTATAGGAAGAGCCGCGATAGCTCCGGCTATCGTACCGAAAGTTCCGGGAGCTTTCGGCGCGAGTCCCGTATAAAAAAATGTTAAAAAGAGTTTTCGCATATATAGCCTTTAAGTAAGTGAAACCGTTTGATGAAGTTTCATGATCTCAAGATAAAACCGCTCTTCGCTGAGGTCTTCTAAAAGTCCTTGTGTCGGAAAAAAATTACTGAATTTTTTCGTAAGTTTGTTAAATCTCTCCGGATAAAGATTACTAAGCAAAATAGCGGATATCTCTTTTCGAACCAAAACGGCGGGAGGCAATACCCCGGCGTTTAAAAGTTCAAGTATGAATTCGGAGTTGTAAGAGATATGATGATGGCTTCCGTGAGGGCAGGTTTTCGTACTTACAAGGGTTTTACATTCGTTACAATAGACAAATTCGTTACTGACTTCGATGTTGATTTTTAAGTTTTTATATTGATCAAGGATCGATTTTGTTCCTGTTTTATCGTAATAAAGTCCTATTCCCGCATGATTTTGTCCCACGGAGAGAGTCGTACATCCGAAATTTCTAGCCGTTATGGCATCGAGTATAATGTTGTTAAATCCGGCAAATATATAAGTGTTTTCGAACGGGACGATCAAAACTCTGTTTGTCGGCAGAAAATTATCGACGAAATATTTCACCGTTTTTAGACGAATATCATAAGAGTATTTATCTTTTTTATACGGTTTTAACAAAAACAGTATCAAAAGATCGCTCTTTTCCAAAGTCATACGGATAAATCTTTCATGACCCCTATGAAGAGGTTTCGCGCTTACCATAATAGCTGAAATATTTTTCGCTTTTGTTCTTTTTATCATCAACGATATAGCGTTTTTTACGGTTCTTATGGCGCTGCAGTCGATTTTGTATTCTCCGCTTATGGCATATTTGCCGAGTCTATCAAGAGTGTCTAAAACACCGGGATGCGTGGGGTCGGTAGTACCGAAAATCTTCTCGATTCTTTTTTGCCGGTCTATTTCGAAGATTTCATCGACTACGATTTCGCCTCTGTTTTCTCCATCGACTACTATGAAAAGTTGATCGCCTTTTTTTGCATCTTTTAAAACAGCTTCGTTTCGTTTGCCGCTAGGAGCTAAAATGAAAGAGAAAGGGAAAAAATCTCCCTTATATATGGAAGTTTCATCGACCTTGTCGGCTTCTTTTTTATTCATGAGTTTATCGACGGGGCTTAATACGCCCTCTTTTGCCATAGCGAGTGTTATAAGCGCTTCGTTGTCGATATGTATTTCGTTATTTCTTTTTTGAGATCCCATATTTTTTTCGTTTTTCCCATAAACTCTTCCTCGAGATTCCTAACTTTTTAGAAAGTTCGGTGTCCGGAAATTTGTTTTGATATTTGACGATGATGTATTTGACATAGTTTTCAATAGATAAAATATCGCCTTTTTCAAAAACACCGTCGTCATTTTTAACCTCTATAGTTTCAATGTTTTCGCTATTGTCATTTAAATCGGTCGTGGAGAGTATAACACGCCTATTTTGAATTATAGATAAAACTTTTACTTTGTCACTTTTTTTGAGATTTTGATAGTTTATGAGATAAACGAGTTCATTTTCATGAATTTTTTTTAACTGGGAGATCGCGTCCGCATCGTCAAGAGATATGAATGTGAAAGATTCGTTATATTTTTTCGCATAATCAAATACCATCGCGTCGGCATTTTTTTGATAGTTGACTTTTAAAAGCACGGGCAGTTTGGTTTTTGAAGTTATTTGATGGTTGGGCGTTTTTTTCAAAAGATGATCTATATAACTTCTATATGTTTGATTCTCTTTTTTGAAGTTGATATAATCTTGCAGATGATTTAGTTTTCTAACAAGCTCTTCAATCATGAAAGGTTTTAGTATGTAGTCGTTGGCGCCCGCCTTTAGAGGTCCCGAGACCGTGTCGTTACTCACATATGAGACCATAAGAATGATAATGGAGTTTTTATACTGTTCTATGACGGGGTAAAAGTTTTGACCCGAAATATTCGTCGAAAGCAGTATAGCGTCGAATTCCTCGTCTTTTATGGCGTCTTTTATCGTTGCCGCACTATCGCATATATGTCCTAATTCCGTTAATTTCGTAGATATGCTTTGCGCTAGGTAAATCTCGTTTTCTACTATTAAAATCTTCATATTCTCTTCCAGTTAAAATAATGTAATGACGCCGCGGCTTGCGCCGCGACACCCTCTTTTCTTCCGATAAAGCCCAATTTTTCAGTGGTTGTCGCTTTTATATTTACGCGAATCGGTTCAATTTCAAGGATCGACGAGATCGTATTTCTCATTTTATCTTTATAAGAAGAGAGTCTTGGAGTCTCCGCCATAATCGTCAAGTCGATATTGTCGATCTCAAAACCGGTCTCTTTGATAAATAAGAGAACTTCTTTTAGCATCTCTTTTGAGTCCATATCCTTGTATTTTAGGTCGGTATCGGGGTATATTTCACCGATATCGCCGCCTCCGATCGCACCAAGCAGCGCATCTATAAGCGCATGAAGCGCCACATCTCCGTCCGAATGCGCTTTAAATCCCAAATCGGATTCTATTTTTACGCCGCCAAGGTACATATTTTTGTTGTCGCAGAATTGATGAACATCAAAACCGCATCCGATAAAACGGGCATTATCGGGCTCTTTTAAACACGCTAACACAGCTAAATCGTCAAAGAGCGTT
>JALWKJ010000124.1 GCA_027081495.1 Campylobacterales bacterium
TTTTAAAACCATACTCTTACGCCCGCACTAAGGTATGTGTCGTTTAATGGACTGAAATTTTTCGTATTTCCAAAATTTTTACTCCATTCTATGCCGATATAAGGAGCAAATTCCCTGCGAATTTCATATCGGAGCCTAAGCCCCGCCGTAATATTTGAAAGCCCTTTTCCTATACCGATTTTTTTATTGTCTTTGCTGTAAAGATCGGTTTCCAGGCTAGGTGTCAATATAAGCTTTTGAGTTAAGAGCGCTTCATATTCAGTACCGGCTCTGATTCCTATATTTCCATCTTTACCTACCATAAGCGCGGCTCTTGTTTCGAAAAAATACGGCGCAAGTCCGGAAATGGCCAAAACTCCCCAAAACTGATTGTCATCTACGGTTTTGTCATAGCCTATACCGTACTGGATATCCCAAAAAGGAGCGACTGCTTGAGAAAAAACGAGTTGATTTTCACTCGCGGCAGATTCATTTTTAGCCTTTTCTCCTTCCGTATAGAGGTAGAGTTTGTATTTGTCATATCCCGTCCATATGTATGTATCCCAACTTAGCGCTTTTTCGTCATTGTTTTGTATTTCAAAACGGTCAAGCGTTACTTTATATAAAAAAGGATTATCTCCCTTGCCGGCAAATAGAGGCAGAGCTAAAGCGCCAAATATCAGTGTCGTTAATGTAAGTTTTTTCATTTTATATCCCTTTATACTACTGTAACTTTTCTAAACATGCCCGTCATATGGTAAAGCAGATGACAATGGTATGCCCAAGATCCTTTTGCATCTACCGTAACGCGATAGCTTATTTTTGAACCCGGCTGTACAGTAACCGTATGTTTTTTTACTAAATGATTTTCATCGCCCGTTTCAACATCGCTCCACATTCCATGCAGATGCATCGGGTGATTCATCATCGTGTCGTTTATAAATGTTATGCGAAGTCTTTCACCGTAGTGAAATATAAGCGGCTTTGATTCCGAGTATCTAATACCGTTTATCGACCACATATATCGTTCCATATTGCCGGTTAGATGAAGAATGATTTCTCGATCCGGATAGCGATCCTCTTTTGTAGAGTATAGATTTTTCAAATCCGCATATGTTAAAACCCGTCTTTTATTGTTTCGAAGACCTACGCCGGGATCATTTAGTCTATATTGAGGATTCATAGCTCTCATTGTAGTTTGAAATCCCCATTTTATAGGTAAAGGAGTAACGGGAATCGATTTTTTCATTTTTGAACGGTTCATCATGTCCGGCATTTTTGTTTTTTTATGATTCATTTTGTTCATATTTGTACTCATTCCCATATCTTTCATTGTCAGAGGCTCGGGGGGATCCATTTTTGGTATTTTTGCGCTTGTTTGTATATTTGTGGTTAGCGAGCCGACGGCATACCCGCTACGGTCTATACTTTGAGCAAATATAGAGTAAGCCGTATTCTCCTTTGGTTCCACTATGACATCATAAGTTTCTGCGACACCTATTCTAAATTCATCAACGCTAACCGGTTTTATATGATTTCCGTCAGCCGCGACAACTCTCATTTTTAAACCCGGTATTCTTACATCGAAATATGTCATAGCGGCCGCATTTATAAATCTGAGTCTTATCTTTTCACCTTTGTTAAAAAGCGCTTTAAAATGTGAATTTGGAGTATATCCATTCATTAAAAATGTATAGGTATATCCGGTAACATCAGATAGATCACGATCGCTCATGCGCATTTGATTCCACATTTTTCTGTCTTTAAAGGCATTTAAAAAACCTTTTTCCTTAACCTCTTCAAAAAAATCTCCTACCGTTCTTTGGTTAAAATTATAGTAATCGCTTGAAAGTTTAAGTTTTCGAAAAATATTCTCCGGCTTTTCATCGCTCCAGTCCGATAACATAACGATGTAATCTTTGTCATACTCAAAAGGTTCTTTCTCCTTGGGCTCTATAACTATAGCTCCGTAAAGACCCGTTTGCTCTTGAAAACCGGAATGGCTGTGATACCAATATGTCCCATGTTGGCGAACCGTAAATGTGTATTTATATGTCTCTTTAGGTTTTATGCCTTCAAAGCTTATTCCCGGAACTCCGTCCATTTCAGGAGGGAGTATGATTCCATGCCAATGAAGAGAACTGTCGTAAGGAAGGTTATTAGTTACATATAGAGTTATCTCTTCCCCCTCTTTCCAATAGAGCGTAGGAGCGGGAAGAGATGCATTTACCGTAGTGGCAAAAGCCGGCTTTCCCGTAAAGTTAACAGATGTTCTGTCAATCGTAAGGTGAAATTCATTTCCTTTTAATGTATTGTCTTTTGTAGTGTTTTTAAATACTTGAGAAGCGTTAAGCGATACTTTTGTACTTGCCAATACTCCGGCAGCCGCAATACCCTTTACAAATGTACGGCGATTTATATTTGATTTGATTTTCATTTTTTAGCCCCTTTCGGTTTTTCTGGGGTATTTTAAAAAATTAGTGTGTAGTTTGTATGTAGAGTATTGTAGTAATCAAAAGAGAGTTTTTTGACGACTACTAAAGAGGAGTACAATAATAGACTTTATAAACTAGGAATATAACCAAAAAAAATATATAAAAAATTAGGTTATAATCCTAATTATGCTATCGTTTTTAAAAAGTTTAAGGATATGTTATGCTTGAAAAGCTGCTAGAAAACTCTACTCTTTATCTAAATTCTTTGAAAAGTGTTCAAAAAAGATACTTTTATGAGACTATTGACCATCATGATAAGCTTATAGGTATCATAGGGGCTAGAGGTGTAGGTAAAACTACTTATATACTTAACTATCTTAAAGATTTAGAAACTCCTATCAACAAAAAATTATATATAAGCGCCGATAGCGTAGAGCTTTCCAGCTTTTCTTTGGTGGATATAGCAAAAGAGTTTTACAAATTCGGCGGAGAAATCTTGGCTATAGATGAGATTCATAAATATAAAAATTTTGAGATAGAGTTAAAACAGATATATGATATGTTGGATTTAAAAGTGATTTTTTCCGGTTCATCGGCGATAGAGTTAGAACATTTTAAAGCCGATCTTAGTAGAAGGGCGGTTATCTACAGAGTAAACGGACTGAGTTTTAGAGAGTTTTTAGAGTTTAAAACAAAGGAGACTTTTAAAAGCCGCACATTAGAGGAGATTTTGGAAAAACACGCCGATATCGCATTTGAGATAACTCAAAAACTAAAGCCTTATGAGTTTTGGAGGGAGTATCTAAGCTTTGGATACTATCCTTTTTACTTTGAAAACCCAAACAGATATAAGATAAAATTAAATGAAACGGTAAATACGGTCATCGAAGTAGATATACCCTCTATTTTTAAAATAAAATATGAATATATTATAAATTTAAAAAAGCTTGTTACGCTTATTTGTAACTCTAACCCTTTTAAGTTAAATATAAAAGAGTTGAGCTCCAAGATAGCTATAGACAGAGATACTCTCTATCTCTACTTAGATTATCTACATAAAGGCAAAATATTTAATGTCATAAGAGCAAAATCCAAAGGTGATAATATTTTTACAAAACCGGATAAAATATTTTTAAATAATCCAAATCTAAACTTTAGTTACTGTAGTGAAGCGCCCATGGGAACTATCAGAGAAACGATATTTACTACTCTTTTAAGTGTAAATCATGATATACAGATCCCAAAACGGGGTGATTTTTTGATAGACGATATTCATCTATTTGAAATCGGCGGTAAAAATAAAGGTTTTAACCAGATAAAAGATCTGCCAAATAGTTATGTGGCAGCCGATGATATAGAGGTTGGTTTCGGAAATAAAATACCTCTTTGGTTATTTGGATTTTTATACTAATGAATATATCGGCTGAAACTTTAAACCTTGGGGTTTTTCACAACACTCAAAAATAGAATTTGCCCGCTTTTTATATCTTTGATAAAAAATATAAACGGTCTGTCTATAGACATCTCTATCTGATTTCCGGGTTCTCCGGTATCTTTCATGATTACCGCCGTCGCGGTCGCCGCCTTCGTTCCTTTTTCATCTACTTTAATAAAAGCCTTATGCAAAATACTATCGATAAAAAGTTTAGATGCGACGCTTATACCGCTAAAATCGGCCAAACCGCCAAAAGCGTCGATTATGCCTAATTCCTGAAAATGATTTTTTAGTTCATAAACACCTGTCGTAAATTCAAATTTTGGCATTTTTAAGTTGATGTTATTTTCCGTCAAATTTTCTAATGCTTGTCTATATACATTTTTTATATCTTTTAAAACCGTTTCAAACTTCTCTTTTTTTGGCAATACAACAAACATAGAAGTTCTCTCTCCTTTGTACGGTAAATTTATAGCTTGATAATTTTCATTATCCGTATAGTCAAAAATCTCGACTTGTCGCATAAAAGCTGTTTGATTGGTATTTCCATCAAGTAAGTGAAAAGTTCCTTCTCTTGTATCCGCCTTTTCAAACTTATTGACCCACTGACCGTTAAAATATACGGCATTAGTAAGCACAAGCTTCGTGTCTGCGCTCAAAGCGCCCTTTGGAATTGTGATGCCAGTTCTGAAAGTGTCTTCTCTCCTCTGATCGCCTCAAGTGCTACCTTCGCTTTAAAGTCCGGCGAGTGTGCTCTTCGTTTCGCTGCTCCCATTTTCTCTCTCCTAATACTTTTTCTTTATCTTAGCATGTTGTTTGATAATGGGTACCACCAATCTCTTATGAATATCAAAAAAAATACCAAAGGAGCGGAGAAGATTTAAAAGAGGCAAGCGATCAACTCCAATACATGTCAAAAACGATAGATAATTTTAGAAATTTCTATAATCCCTCAAAAACTAAAGAGGAATTTGATATAAAAACATCTTGTCAAAATGCACTAAAAATTTCTAATATCAAAGCCAGGATAGAAGAACGAAAACCTTTTACATTTTACGGCAATAAAAATGAGTTTGAGCAGGTAATTGTAAATATCGTAAATAACGCTAAAGACGCCAAGAGGGATGTAGAAATAGAAATCATCATCGACAAACCGACTATCACAATCAGCGATAATGCGGGAGGTATCGACAAAAAATATATTGATAAAATTTTCGAGCCCTATTTTAGCACAAAAAAAGAGAGCGACGGAATCGGGCTTTATATCGCTAAAACGATTATTGAAAAAGAGATGGATGGAAAATTATCCGTTAAAAACAAAGATAAAGGCGCGGCTTTTATGATCGCATTACCTTAAAGTATGGAAAACATAGACGCCATTGATGCCGCAGTGCGATTTTTGGCGTTTGTACGCTACTGTTTATCTTTTTTATATTTAACTATTGTCGATTATCTTGCGCTAAGATACTTGCTAAAGATTTGTCTATCGTGTCATATCTATATTTGAACCCAAGCTCTTTTAGCCTTGTCGGATATATCTCTTTTGAATCGGTCAAAACAGAAGAGGCTTGCGCATATATGAGCTTAAGCGCAAAAATAGGCAGAGGTATAAATGTAGGTTTATTAAGAGCTTTGCCCAATGCTTTTGTAAAAACTCTATTGCTTACAGGATGCGGCGATACCGCGTTATATACTCCTACGGCTCTTTTGGCGATTAAAAATTTATAGATACTTAGCAAATCCGATATATCTATCCAGCTTGTTATCATCTTGCCGTCTCCTATTACGCCGCCTAAGCCTAACTTAAAAGGAAGCAGCATTTTTTGCAAAGCTCCGCCGTCTTTGCCTAAAACAACGCCCAATCTTAAGATGGCGGTATCTTTAGAACACTTTATCGCTTCAGCTTCCCAATCGATACACAATTTGGCTAAAAAATCGTCTCCATACTCGGTAGATGTCTCGTCATAGGCTTTATCGCTTGGGTATATGCCTATAGCCGAAGCGGATATAAAATATTTTACATCACTTTGGTTTACGGCTTTAACGAGTTTATTTGTAGTCTCTATCCTGCTCTTGTAAAGTACTTTTTTATACTTTTTATTCCAGCGTTTTACAATAGGAGCGCCGGCTAAATTGATGACAACATCCACGCCTTTTAGTTTTTTAAGCATCATATCTACGCTATCGTTATGGTTGAGAGCAACTACTCGCTTAAAAATCTTTTGCAAACACTTTCCTATGAAGCCGTTAGATCCTGTGATGGCTACGGTATAATCGTCTTTCATATCGGTTTTTTTCTCCAAATCTAGTAATCTATAGGGTACATTTTTGACTCTTAAAGTTTATCATCGCACCAATGACCTCATTTGTGTTAATAAAGTTTTTTTATATGATCTGCTGTTGGTTAAAAATTAAACCCTCGCTTTTTTTGAGTGGGAGAGGATATCGCGATTACAAAAGATTTATTATATTTTTTGCTAAAGAGAGAGCTTTTGTTCTATGTGAAATCCGTTTTTTTACATCCTCGTCTAACTCTCCTAAAGTTTTGTCAAAGCCTTCGGGGATAAACATAGGATCGTATCCAAAGCCTTTGTTGCCTCTAGCTTCATCTATAACATCCCCATGCATCCAGCCGTGAACCGTAAAACTACCTCTTTTTCCGATTATAGCCATAGCCGCGGTATAAAACGCCGCCGTTTTTTTAAGTTTTTTATTTTTTAGCTCATCTATGAGTTTATTTAGATTATCTTTATCGCTCGCTTCTTCTCCCGCGTATCTTGCGCTGTAAATCCCCGGTATATTGCCAAGAGCGCAAACCGTTATGCCGCTATCGTCGGAGAGTACGACAAAATCTTCATCTACGGCGTCTTTTATCTTCTCGTAAACGGCTTTTGCTTTTATGATAGCGTTTTCTTTGTAGCTTAGACCGTCTTCGACGATATCAAATTTTTTAGTAAACTTCGTATATGGTAAAACTTCGCTATTTTTGTAAAAATTTTGTATCTCTTTTATCTTCCCTTTATTGCCGCTTGCGAGAATAATCTTCATCTTCAACCTTATTTAAATTTATTGGGACTATAATTATCCAAATTAAACCCCGTAAGGAGTTTGATGAATTATATCACATTTAGGGGGATTTGATGATCAAATCGGTTTTACCGCTTAGCATGATTATAGCGCTTAGATTTTTCGGTCTTTTTATCGTTTTATCGGTGCTTTCGGGGTATGCAAAAGATTTACCCGGAGGAACGGCGTTTTTAGCCGGTATCGCGCTTGGCGGATATGCTTTGACACAGGCGGTGCTTCAAGTGCCTTTTGGTGTTTTAAGCGATAAAATAGGGCGCAAGAAAACGCTTCTTATAGGTTTGTTGATTTTTGCGCTCGGTTCTGCTATTGCGGGAATGGCCGAAAATATATATACGCTTCTTTTGGGAAGATTTTTACAGGGAGCCGGAGCTATAGGCTCGGTTGTTACCGCTATGATAGCAGATCATGTAAGAGAAGATCAAAGAGCTCATGCTATGGCGATCATGGGAATGGTTATAGCTATGAGTTTTGCCGCGGCTATGATACTCGGACCGGTTATTGCGGGGTATTTTTCAGTCAGCGCACTTTTTTGGCTTACATGTGTTTTGGCTCTCACCGCGCTTTTGATACTTTTTACGGCGGTTCCCGAACCTCCAAAAATAGAACATCACTATAGCGAGGAAGAGGCGAAGATAAAACATGTTTTTAAAGATCCGGATTTGGTTAGAATGTATGTGACATTTTTGTTTCATAGTTCTACTATGGCGATCGCTTTTTTTATTATTCCCATATTGATGAAACATAAGTTTGATATGACTACTATGGACTATTGGAAAGTTTATCTTCCCGCGGTTATTCTTGGGATTTTGGCGATGGGACCGGCAGCTGTTTTTGGAGAGAAGTATAGCAAAGGAAAGGAGATATTTTTGATCTCCATAGGTTTTATTATGCTCTCTTTTCTTTTAATGGGATACGGCAGCTCTTATACGGTGTTTGCCATAGGAGTGAGTCTCTTTTTTATAGGGTTTAATATGTTCGAACCTCTTCTTCAGTCGTTTGTTTCAAAATTTGCGAAAGTGCATCAAAAGGGCGCGGCGCTTGGAGTTGCAAATACTTTTGCCTATGTAGGTATATTTTTGGGCGGAGCGATAGGAGGATGGCTTTATCAGCATTTTAACGAAAAGGGAGTAGCCGCCTTTGTTCTTTTAGTTTCATTTTTTTGGATATATTGGATTTGGGGTATGAGAAATCCCGGACTTAGAAAAAATCTATTTTTGCCTATGGATAAATATGACAGACAAAAAGTCCCGATGTTAAAAACTACGAAAGGGATAAGTGATTTTTATATAAACGAAACGGAAGGAACGATTATAGTCAAATACGACGATGAAACGATCGAAGAAGACGAACTTCGTAAAATGCTTCTAAAATGAAGAATGTTTATTGGTGCGGTGATAAATCTACATTTGTTTAGAGTATTTGATGAAAGATGTTATAATAGGCAAAAGTTTGAAAGGAGTCTGGAGGATGGTGGATATAGAAAAAATAAAACCTGAAATTGTAAAAAGATTAAAACCTCTTAAACCTGATAAAATTATACTTTTTGGCAGTTATGCATCCGGTGTCCCAAATGAAGAAAGCGACATTGATCTATTTTTGTTAAAGGATGATTTAAAAATAGAAGATACAAGAGAGTACGAGATAGAAGCCAGTGTCAAAATCTACGACTTAATAAAAAAGTACAAAGTAGGATTCGATATCTTATCAGCGCCTACAGACTACATAAAAAGTAGGGAAGACTATTTTTACAAAGTAGATATTCTGCAAAACGGAAAAGTTATTTATGAATAAAACATCTGCAAAAGAGTGGCTTAGAAAAGCTTATCACGATTTATCTTCTGCAGAAATATTATATAAAGCAAATCATTTTACAGATTGTATAGGTGTAGATTTACACTATGCGATTGAGAAAATATTTAAAACATTTTTGGCACATGATAATCAAAAAATACCAAAAACTCACAACTTGCTTGAGTTGAATGAATGGGTTCTTCAAATAGACATCCAGGAGATTTTTATTTTGCATGTTGCCAATAGATATCATATAGAAGAGTCTTATCATCAGTACGACAGACCGCTGCCGTCAAGAGAAGAGATAAAAGAAGTTTTGGATTTTACCAGCGCTTTATTTGAAAAGGCTTGTAAAATATTGGAAATTGAAAAAAAGGATGTGATGAGATAAGTGTCTATACTCCTTTGAACGGTTCTTATCCCCGCATTGGAATGGTTTACATTTAGTCAAAAGAGGGGATAAAACCCTCTTTCTCTTTGTCATTTTAAAGTTTCATCTTTTTTAGCCTGAGTGAATTGCTTATTACCGAGACGGAGCTAAAACTCATCGCCGCCGCGGCTATAACGGGAGATAGAAGTATCCCAAAGAAAGGATATAACACTCCCGCGGCTATTGGAACTCCGGCGGAGTTGTAAATAAATGCGAAAAATAGATTTTGGCGGATATTTTTCATTGTCGCCCTGCTTAGATTTATGGCTTTTGCAATCGATTTCAAATCACCTTTGACAAGCGTTACGCCGGCGCTCTCAACAGCTATATCCGTCCCTTGCCCCATAGCAATACCTACATGAGCTAAAGCAAGAGCCGGAGCGTCGTTTATGCCGTCGCCCGCCATAGCGACTATATGACCCTCTTTTTGAAGCTTTTTTATGACATCGGCTTTTTCCTGCGGCGAGACTTCCGCAAATACTTCGTCTATATCAAGTTTCGAAGCCACGCTTTTTGCCGTTTTTTTACTATCCCCTGTTAACATTACGATCTTTATATTTTCTTTATGCAGCATAGAGATGGCTTGCGGCGTCGTCTTTTTTATGGGATCCGCTACCGCCACTAAAGCTGCCGGTTTCGCGTTAAGCGCAACTAGTATAACCGTATTTCCCTCATCTTTTAGCTTATCGGCCATCGTAGAGAGTTGTTTTGTCTCTATGCCGAGGTTTTTGAACAGTTTCGTATTTCCTATAGCAATAGAATCCGCGCCGATTTCTCCGACGATACCCTCTCCGGTAATAGATTTAAATTTTTCACTTTCAAGCAATTTTATTCCCATATTTTTTGCGCCATCGACGATCGCTTGGGCAAGAGGATGTTCACTAGCGTTTTCAAGTGTCGCTACCTTTTGAAGAATATCTTTTTCTTTGAATCCTTCAAGTGTTTGAACTTTTACAAGTTTCGGTTTTCCCTCGGTAAGCGTACCTGTTTTATCTACTACAAGAGTATCCACTTTTTCTAAAATTTCAAGAGCTTCGGCATTTTTGATAAGTATTCCGGACATAGCGCCTCTTCCCGTCCCGACCATGATGGAAACGGGCGTAGCGAGCCCAAGAGCGCACGGACAGGCGATAATCAAAACGGCTACGGCGCTAACTACCGCATAGGCCAGTCTTGGTTCGGGTCCCCATATCCACCATGCAAAAAATGCGATGATCGCAACCGCTACGACGGCAGGGACAAAATAACCCGCCACTTTATCGGCAAGTTTTTGAATAGGAGCTTTTGATCGCTGCGCATTTGCCACCATATCTATGATTTTGGACAAGAGTGTATCCGAACCGACTTTTTGAGCTTGCATAACCAAAGAACCTGTAGCGTTTATAGTTCCGCCTATGAGTTTATCGCCCGTTTTTTTCTCAACGGCAATAGGTTCGCCCGTAACCATAGATTCATCGACGCTGCTCTTTCCCTTTATAACGATTCCGTCAACAGGAATTTTTTCGCCGGGACGAATTCTAAGCTTATCGCCTACTTTGACATGCTCTATGGGAATATCCTTTTCCTCGCCGTTATCAAGAATGATTCTCGCACTATTAGGCGTTAGTCCCAGCAGCAGTTGAATCGCTTCATTTGTTTGGGAACGAGCGCGAAGTTCCAGTACCTGTCCTAATAAAACCAGTGTTACTATAACCGCCGCCGCTTCAAAATAGACATCTACCAATCCTCCTTCCATCTGCATAGCCGGCGGAAAGATTTGAGGGAATAAAAGAGCTATAACGCTATAGCCCCACGCAAACGAGACGCCAAGAGCTATAAGAGTGAACATATTTAAATTCCATGTTTTTACGGATTGGTATCCACGGACAAAAAACGGCCAGCCTCCCCATAATACGACTGGAGTACCAAGTAAAAATCCTATCCATTGAACCGTTTTCGGGGTTATCCATTGGGGCATATAAGACGGAAACAGATCGTTTAGCATCGCCAGTATAAAAACAGGCAAAGAGAGAACAGCGCTTATCCAAAAACGACGAGTCATATCGTTTAACTCTTCATTTTCATCATCTTGTGCCGTAACGACAAGGGGTTCGAGCGCCATCCCGCAAATCGGACAGTTGCCGGGTCCTTTTTGTTTTATCTCGGGATGCATCGGGCAGGTATATATCGCTTCTTTATTTTCGCTTTTAGCGCTAACTGTATGATTATGGCTCGTTATATCGCAACAACTCTCTTGAGTTGTCGCTTCCTTTGTTATATAGCGCGCCGGATCGATTCTAAATTTTTCCAAACAGTGTTCACTGCAAAAATAGTACAATTTACCGTCGTATTTGGTATGGAGTTTCGTATCTGCCGAAACGGTCATACCGCATACCGGATCTTTTAGAATTTCTTTCATGATATTCTCCTTGTATATTTTTTAATCTTTTGGTCTCTCATATATGAAATTTGCTATATACTCTTCTTTTTTACCGGGGCGAGTGATTTGAACTTTGATCTTATAAATCGTCGCTTCGGGTAAAATAAAGAAATTGCCATAGCTTAGAGCCTCTTCTCTCATAGGTTCCAAAGCTTTTGTTTTTGTACCCATGCCGAGTTGCGATACTGTAGCTTTTAGTGTCGCATCTGTGATTCGCTTACCTGTTTTTTTATCAAAAAGCGCTATAAGCACATGATATTTATGCTCTTGATAGGCATTGTTTTTATGCATGGTTTTATGCTCTTGAATAAGCTGTGCCGGCATGATACCTAGATAAATATCCATCGTATCTACCTGTATATGGCGACGCGAATCGTTAGCCGCTATTGTATTTGCGGCAAGCATCAAAAACAGAAAAAGAAAAGAAATTTTGCGTAACATGGTTACTCCTTTTTTAATGATAAATTTTTTAAAAGCCCTAGATAATGATTTATCCTTTTGTCATGTTAGTTAAAGAGTGTGTAGTATGTATGCAGTATTATTAAAATGTTTTATATTATATGAAGATAAACTCCCCAATCGTTCAAGGAAAAAAGATCGGGGAGATAAATTTAGTATTATTGATCTCCAAGCTGTCCCGTATTTCCGACTCTGAAATATCCCATCATTCCGGCATCTTCATGCTCTAGGATATGACAGTGATACATATAATCTCCTTTATTGACATCTTCAAATTTTGCTATGATTCTTACGGTTTCACCCGGTTGTACTAAAAATGTATCTTTCCACCCGAGATCAATTCCGTTTGCCGGTATGCCGTTTCTATCTAGTATTTGATATTGGGTAGCGTGTGCATGAAAGGGATGTGCCATAGGCGATATATTTTGAATGCTCCAGACTTCTGTCGCTTTGTTCTCAATAAATTCATCCACTCTTTTTGGATCGAATTTTTTACCGTTTATGACAAAGTTCATCATCATTTGATTACCTTGATTCATTTGATTTGCGCTCATATTTCCCATACCGGTCATAGACATGATGAATTTTCGTTCAGTAGGGTTTGTAACATCCGATAGCGTATATCTGTTGTTTATTTCCGCTTCAGGCGGCAGCTGCGTATAAAGCGTTACCGTATCGTCTTCTTGTTTTGTTATATCAAATCTCATAATCGCAAAAGCGCTTATATCTCTTGAAGATTGATGCATATCTTCGTCCACATCCATATTTCCCATATGAGAAGATTGATTTGAGTTGTCGCCATCGTTCATCATGTCCATGTTTGAATTTGTATCGGAGTTGTTATCCATCATGTTTGACTGGTCATTGTTGTGATTGTCGTTTTTACTGTTCATATTCCCTGTATTTGACGGATTGTTGTTGTGCATTCCTCCCATCATTCCTCTCATACCCATTTTTTGATTTCCGCCGTTCATCATTCCCATCATGCCGTTATTAAAAGGTTTGCTTATTAACATAACTTTATCGCCGGGAGCATATTTAGAAAAATCTATAACTATTTCGGCCCGCTCAGCCGCGCCTAACATAATGTGGTCAACTTCTATCGGATTTTTTAAAAGACCTCCATCGGTGCCGACGACTTTAAATTTACTACCGTCGCTAAGCGCGAAATCATATGTTCTGGCATTTGAAACATTGTAAATTCTATATCTATATTGTGTAGTGCTTACCTCGTGTTTTGGCAAAATCGAACCGTTTACAAGAATATCCGAGCCAACCATTCCGTCACTATCCATCGGCAAATTTTTATAAAGTAATTTTCTGACTCCATTGTTTTCGTCCGCAAAACGGCGGTCTTGTATCAGTAAAACGATATCTTTCTCTTTTGAGGGTAGTTTGTTTTGTTCTTCAAGTTTTTTACTTATATCGTCTTCAAGTAAAAAAACACCCGCCAATCCCATATAAACCTGTTTTCCCGTTTGCATATCGGGGTGGGGATGAAACCATAAAGGCGCGGCGGGTTGATTCATCGTAAATGTATAAATTTTACTCTTGTTTGGAGCTACCGCCGTATCGGGACCTCCGTCCATTATTGCCGGAATTTTGAAGCCATGCCAATGAATCGTAGATTCAGAGTCGAGTTTGTTTGTAAAGTTTAGCGTCATCAAATCGCCTCTGTCGGCCTTTATGATCATAGGCAAAGGGTTTTTGTTATACCGCCACATCGGTGTTATCCAGCTTTTATCCGGTGTTTGTATCGTAACATTTACATCTTTTTCGGCATATAGAGTATATGTCGCTTTATCGTCGTTTGGGTTTGCGTCTTCATCTTGTATAATCGGCAGGATATGAAGAGTCGGAAGTGTTGAAGAGTTCATGTAAGAAGAGATAGAAGTTTTTAAGTTTTCTTCTTGTTTGTTAAAAGAGTTATAGTACCTATCCGTATCAAATCCCATTTTATGAAACATCTCTTTTTGATCTTCGTTTAGTTTCCCTTCTTGCATCATATTTGTCATATTGTTAAAATATTTTGTGCGGGAAAGAGCATAATCTTCTTCGATGTTTATGTATTTGCCGTTCATCTCTATTCCGTCCGCTTTGCCGTCTTTAAGATCATCGGCTATCTCATTTATCGCCTCAAATGTTTTTTGGGGAGGAAGTCCAATATCTTTCATCATATATGAAAAGGACATTGCACGGTTTTTTGCAAACGCTTCTTTTGCGTTTGTAGGTACGGTTTTTGTCAAATCTCCGACTTTTGTAAATGTGTCTTCTTGCATCCCCGTCATAGGTGAAGAGTTGTTTATCATATATTTTGTTACGACTTCTTTTGCATGCGACATAGCTTTATTTATGTCCATTTGGTTTACATTCATATCGTTTGTAACCAAATCCGCGTATATAGTCGTTTCAGCGGTCAGTGCGACAAAAGTTTTATTTTCAACCATATTTTTAAGTTCATCATGCGTTATGATATTTTTAAGACCTTCGTTTTGGCTCAAATCGATTCTTTTTCCGGTCGCTTCATCGATATAAAAACCGCCATGACTTTCTACGGTGTAGTAATCGGCGTTCATAGAGGATATGGGAATTTGAAATTTCCCGTCTTTAGACATCGTATTTGCCAGCGTATGACCAGTTTGATCTTTTACCATGATTGTCGCATTGTTTATAGGTCCTTTTATCACGGAACCGTATAATATTTCAGATGAAGAGTTATTAGTACCTCCGCATCCTATCAAAATCATACCCGTCGCCAGTGACATTATAACCGCATTATAAGAGAGCTTGAGTTTCATGTCGATACCTTTTTATTAAATTATTTTAAATAATAATGCATTTGTGTGTAATATGTGTGTAGAGGTTTATGAAATAATTTTTATTATGTAAAGCTTACTTTTTCTCCGTTTTTTTTAAAATAAAAATAGAGTCCAAGACCGGCTGCGATCATCATCAGGCAAAATTCCTGCCCTTTTGTCATCCAGCCGCAACAGACAAATCCTATTTGAACATCGGGAGCTCTGAAAAATTCCGCCGTAAACCTCGCTATTCCGTAAAGGATAAGATAAAGCGATATCAACTCCCCGTGAAAAGTTTTTCTTTTTCTGTAAATATACAGTATCAAAAACAGCAGAGGTCCCTCAAGCAGGGCTTCGTATAGTTGAGAGGGGTGTCTTAAAACACCGTCCACATATATGCCCCAAGAGACATCAGTAACTCTGCCAACCAACTCTTGATTGAAGAAGTTTCCTATTCGACCAAACACATATCCCGCCGGTATGGCGATGGCTGCGATATCCAAAAAGAACCATTGGTTAATTTTATATTTTTTTGAAAAAAGAGTTGAAGCTATAATAAATCCCAATATCGCCCCGTGAAAACTCATGCCTCTTATGCCTATGAATTCACCGTCTTTAAAAGGATTAAATATTTGCCATGGATGAGTTAGATAATATGAAGTATTTGGATCGTAAAATAGTATATATCCTATTCTAGCCCCTAAGATTACGCCTACTTCTATCCATATGATGTAGTTGTCCAACATCTCCTGAGATACGGGGAGTTTATCTTTTTTTACTATCCATTTGGCGACCATTATCCCCACAAGCAGAGCCAGCACATACATGATTCCGTACCAGTGAACTTTAAAGGTTCCGAGAGTAAACGCTATAGGATTAAAGTATTCGTATATATGATTCCATTTTTCCATCTATTTTAACGCCTTTGCAATCAACTCTATCGGGTTTTTAAAAACTGTTTTTTTATCGCCCGCTTCGTTAAGGGATTGAGATATTTGTATTTGGCATGCGCTGCACTCCGCCGAAACAAAGGTTGCGGATGTTTTTTGTATCATAGCGGCTTTTGGCTTACCCGCTAAAGAAGCGAGGTGAAATTTTTCGGTCTGCATCGTCACTCCGCCAAAACCGCAGCATTTGTTTGGATCGCTCATCTCTTTGATCTCGTAGTTTTGAGACAAAAGCTCTCTGGGTTCTTTCCAAATTCCGAGAACTTTTCGCGCGTGACATGGATCGTGATAAGTGACGCTTTTATCAAAAGTTTTTCCCTCTTTTTCAAGCATCTGTCGTAAATCGCTGTTTTCATAGAGCCATTTTGTAGCCATATGGAATTTTTTTGCGATATTTTGAGCTCTTTTTTCCCATTTTGGCATATCGCGATTTTTAAAAAAAATCTCCCAATCATGCATAAGCATAGCAGAACAGGTGGCTTCGGGTATGATCATCGCGTCATAGTCATGGATAAAAGATTCAAAATATTCTATATTTTTTTTGGCTAGGTACTCTACCGTATCGAAATCTCCGGTAAAATATGCCGGAGCTCCGCAACAGAGCTGTTTTTTGGGTATAAAAATCTCAATATCCAACTTTTTTAAAACCTCTACCAAAGAGTCTCCGATACCGGTATAGTTATAGTTCGCAAGACACCCGATAAATATCGCG
>JALWKJ010000125.1 GCA_027081495.1 Campylobacterales bacterium
ATCCATATCTACGCCGCTTACGGCCTGCATTCGCTCAGTAACCGTTTTTGTTAAAAGCTCCGCCGAATCTTTGCTTATTGCCGCGTTGTTGGTATCGGTCGCGATAGATGATGTGGTATAGCGGTAAAACTCTTCGAGAGTTTGAGTCGTATTTGAATTGTCGGGATTTTGAAATTTTAGTTTTTCATATTGAAGATTTACCATATCGTTCGCAAGATCGTTTGCACCGGTTATCGGAGCTTTTGAAGAAGCCAGCGAAGAGGGATTTGACAATATGCTCAAATTAAGCGCTATATCTTTTGCGTCCTTACCCTCATACAATCTATTTATACCGCTAAAGCCGGCGAAATTCGTACCGTTGTCTTCTATCGCTATTTTATAACCGGCATTCTCGTCTTTTGGTAAGATTCTAAACACATGAGGTTCGTTTGGCGCGCTTACGGTCGATGCGGTAAAAAAATCGTCAAGATCGTTTGTACCGTCGTTATCGCCGTTGTCGTCAAAATTTTTATTTATTTGGGTAACGATACTAGGCGAATTCGTATCATCGTTAAGCGTAGTGGTTTGATCTATCGTGATCTCTCTTTTTGCTACGATATTTCCAAAGTTATCATATACGACTACATTGAAATTTCCTTCGTTTATCTTATCGTTTAAAGAGAGTATAGAATCGTCTTTTAAATCTTTAAGATCGTCGGTAACCAACTTATCGACGGCCGACGAGGCGTATATGGAGTTTGTTTTTTCTATCAACGACTGAGCGAAAGAGTCGATTTTATCGATATAATTTTGAATTTTCGAATTTACGGCTTTTTTAGTCGTTATATCAAGCCCGTCGCCTCTAAGATCAAGTATCGCTCCTACTTTTGCGCCTTTTAATTTTTCCGTGATATCGACCTTTACCTGATTGTGATCGGTATAGTAAGCCGATCTAAACGGCGTGTCGTCATATGTCAAGCCTACATCGAGCGGATGAAAAGTAACGCCGTCAACTATGTTGTGTCCGGCTATATTTATATTGTAGGCGTTTCCCGCATCGGTTTGCGTTTTTTTACCGTTTATATCGATATTTCCTTTATATACCGAAATATTTACGGTTTTTGATAACTCAAGTTCGAGTCTATCCCTCTCGTCTCGCAAATCGTTGGCGTTTTGGTTTGGAATATTTTCGATTTTGTTTATCTGTTTGTTAAGCTCCACTATCTCTTTTGCCAAGTCGTTTACATGCTCTATACTATTTGCAAATTCGTCGTTTAATCTCTGCGAGACTTTAACGAGTTTATTTCTTGCGTCTTTTAGATTTGTCGCAAGTGAATCCATCGTATTTACGACAACGAGTTTTGAAGCTTGATCATCCGGATTTTGAGACAAATCTCCCCATGATGTAAAAAAATCCTTCAAATCTTTCGCGATTCCAAGATCGTCCAAATCGGTAAAAATATCCGATATTTCAGTTAAAGTTTTATGAGAATATTCGCTAAAAGATAAAGAAGATGAGGCGCTTTTAAGCCTGGAGTAAATAAATTCGTCATGAGCTCTTTCAATCTGCTCGACTTTAACGCCGTTGCCGGTGGTTCCGGGAACGCTGTCAAGAGGATAATTTACCTTTTGCTCGATTCTCTGCCTGCTGTATCCGGGCGTATTTACATTTGAGATATTGTGAGAAGTCGTATTTATTCCGCTTTGAGCCGTAGCGAGTCCGGAATATCCTACCGAAAGAGCGTCAAATATACCCATTACGCGCTTACCCTTAAAAATGAAGCCGGTTGAGGACGACTCGTAATATATCCGTCGCTTTTCATAGGGATCACCGCGGCGGCTAGAGAGCTGAAAAACTCGTTTAACACACCGACGAATCTCGCATAATCCCTATTTAAGATATGAAGTTTACGAAGTCTGTTTTTAAACTCAAAAAGCGCCTCTTGTTCATCTTTGGAAAGTAACTCTTCGAGTGTTTTATCCGGATTTTCGTTTGTCAGCGTCAAAAGTTTTTGATTCAAAAGCTCTTTATTACTCTCAAAACGCCTTATGAAAATCTCTTTTTCAAGATTATTGTTTGTAATTTGTTCATGATTTGCTTTTTTGACTAACTCTATATCCTCTCTCGTTATAGCGATTAATCCGTCTATATCGGAAAAAAGCTTTTGTAGTTGATTTGAAATTTGAGTCATTTAATTTTCCTTCAGATCATGACGATCTTATACATTTTAATTATATATAAATCGACATTTTCGAAAGAAACTTTAACTTTTTAGAAAAATTAAATAATTTTAATTTACTATATCACTACTTAAAGCCGTTTGAGAGAAGCACATTTTTCAAAGGGTTCATTTATCACCGCATCAACAAATACTCTTAAATTTTGAGAGTACGGGAAGGAGTGAGATATGTATTTAAAAAACTGTAGGACTAACTAGTTAATTCAAAGTTTTTTAGATTCATAGATCGCTTCTTCCCGTACTCCCCGAAGGGTGCGGTGCTTTTGTCCATACTCTTCGTTAGATTTTTTCGAATTCGCTACGGCGAGTCCTTTAAAAATCTGCCTTGATTATGAACAAAATCACAGCATCAAAATTTAAGAGTATTTGTTGGTGCGGTGATAAGATTGTTGCGCTCTTTGAGAAAATCAAAAAGCATTTGACTAAATCCAATATCGCCGCTTATGGCTTTTGAGAAAGTATCGTTGTACATAGAACTATATATTTTATCTCCGGCGTCTTTACCAAAGAGAGGATTTTCCGTCTTTAGAGAAATATCTAGCACTTTTTTTATTAAAAAAGCTTCAAACTGATCGGTTTGCTCTTTTAGCTTTTTATCGTCGCCGCTTAAGGTGAACTTTTTATTATTCAAAGCATCGAGCGCTAAAGAGTTGTCTATCTTCATCATATGATTTCAAGCTCCGCATTTATCGCGCCGGCTTGCTTGATGCTTTGGATGATCTCTATGATATCCTGAGCCGAAGCGCCAAGCTTCTGTAAAACCCTGGCGATATTCGCGACCGTAACTTCGCCGTATTTCATGTTTATGACATTGTTTTTACGATCTACGAATACATCGGCTTTGGAATTTTCGGGAAGTTCTGCGACGGATGCGATCTTTAGCGTCAAATCTTTATGCGTAAGCATAACGGGAGAAACCTTTACTCCGATACCCGCTACTACCGTTCCGGTCTTTTCGTCTATGACGATTTTATCGGCGGCTACGAATCCTATATCCGTTTTATCTACGACGGCTAAAAACTCAACCATGCTTAAATTCGACGGTCTAGTAAGCTCTATCGTTCTTGGATCGAGGGCTCTGGCGATATTTTGAGAAAATTTTGCATTGATACTCTTTTGAATCTTTACAGCCGTCTGAAAATCCGCTTTTTTAAGACTGAGTCTGATTGTTTGCTTATCGTAAAGGTTGAAATCCACCTCTTTTTCCACAATCGCACCGTTAAATATTTTCGCCGTGGCGGATTTTTTTACATTTCTTCTATTTATGCTGTAACCTTTATTTATAACTCCCTGCGCGAGAGCGTATATATTTCCGTCAACCGCGCGCAAAGGAGTTAAAAGAAGAGTTCCTCCTATTATCGATTTCGCATCGCCCATCGAAGAGACCTCTATGTCTATTTTATCCCCATGTCTTGAAAAAGGCGGCAATTTCGCCGTAACCATAACCGCGGCCGTATTTTTCGATTTTATATTTTTTGGATCGACTTTTACATGGACGCTTTGCAAAAGACTGGAAATCGCCTGTCTGGTAAATTGAGAAGAAGAACCGTCCCCCGTCCCGTTTAACCCCACAACCAAACCGTAACCGATTAGTTGATTGTCTCTTACTCCGACCACATTGGCGACATCTTTAACTACGATGGCTTGAGAAGTCGAACAGATTAAAAAAAGCGTCAAAAAGAGATTTCGCATATAATTTCTCCAAAATGTTTTTCGAGAATCATCTTTTCCGGAAGACTCGAAATGTTATTGGATTTATATAGCAATTACCGTTCCGGTATATATTACCCCACCAATTAAATATCTAAAAGTTTGAGAGAACGAGATGAGGTGAGATGTGCTTGAAAAAATATGCAGGACTAGTCGTAGCTAATTCAAAAATTTTTTTAGGTATAGGTTGCCTCATATCGTTCTCCCCGAAGGGTGTAGCACTTTCGCTCATACTCTGCGTTAGATTTTTTTGAATTCGCTAAGGCGAGTCCTTCAAAAA
>JALWKJ010000126.1 GCA_027081495.1 Campylobacterales bacterium
TTATCCGTCTATATAAAGAAGTTATCGAATGCGATTCGCTTTTAGAAATTCACCGTCGCAGCAAAAAACTTTTTAATATGTTAAAAAAATGCCACACTCTTAGCAAATATTTTTTGATCCTCAATACGCTGGAAAATCAAAACTCAAAACTATCGCAAAAAGAGAAAGAAGTATTGAAAAAAATCAAATCAAATCTTAGAAAGAAGAAAAAAATTTTAGACGATAAGATCGCCAAAGAGATTCATGATTTTACCCTGTTGCAAACAGGTGATAAAAAATAGACTCCTCTGAAAAATATTTACATAACTTTGTAAAGAATTTTTGATATAATCATTTTTTATCGGAGTTTTGAGGAGGTTCTATGTCAAAATCTTTACAAATCGTCTTTGGGCTGTTTATGGTCGTCTTTTTGATATCTTGTTCAAAGACTCCATATACCAACAGAAACCAGGTTATTATTTTCTCGCCGCAACAAGAGCTGCAGATGGGTTATCAATCCGCTAAGCAAATTCTAGAAAAAGAGAGAGTTAGCAACGATCCAAGATTAAATGCTGTAGTAAGGAAAGTCGGTATGAAAATAGCCAAAGCCGCCGCTCAACCGGGATATAAATGGCAGTTTTTCGTTATCGACAAAGATATACCAAACGCTTTTTGTCTTCCGGGAGGAAAGGTATTTGTCTATTCGGGACTTTTTCGCGCTGTCGCAAACGAAGATCAGCTAGCAACGGTCATAGGTCATGAAGTCGCACACGCTATAGCTAGACATGGCGCGGAGAGAATGAGCATGATCGAGCTTGGACGAATGGGAAAACAGATAGCCGCGGGCGCGATAGGCGGAGGAAAATATGCCCAAATTATAAATCAAGCCTACGGGGCGGGAGAGACATTTGGACTTGTGCTTCCTTTTAGCAGAAAATTCGAGTATGAGGCCGATGAAATCGGCTTATATCTTATGACAAAAGCCGGATACGATCCAAAAGAAGCGCTCAAATTTTGGCAAAATATGATGCGAATTACCCAAAACAGCAAAAAACCGCCGGAGTTTCTCTCAACTCACCCGGCCGACGCGCACAGGATAAGAGAGATAAAAAAGCTTATACCCAAAGCTTTAAAATACTACAAATAACTTGAGTCCTTTTTTCAGAGGACTCGAGATAATCAAGTAAGGAAAAAAATTGAATCAACAGGAAAAGATAGTCACTATGTTTGACAATATCGCTAAAAGCTACGATATCGCCAATAGAGTTTTGAGTTTTGGTATCGATAAGGGATGGCGAAAAGAAGCTTGCGAAAAAACTTATAAAATCTATAATCATAAAACCATAGATTTGATCCTCGATGTAGCTTGCGGCACGGGCGACATGTGCGAACAGTGGGATAAAAGAGCAAAAGAAAACGATATAAAGATTTCAAAAATCTACGGCGCCGATCCGTCGTCGGGAATGCTTGAAGTGGCAAAACAAAAAGCTCTTAACGCAAAGTTTCTACAAGCCGAAGCGAAAGATCTTCCGATAAAAGATAAAACCGTCGATATTTTAAGCATTTCGTACGGACTTAGAAATGTAGTCGAAAGAGACAAAGGTTTAAAAGAGTTTTATAGAGTTTTGAAACCGGGCGGCATTTTGGTGATATTGGAGTTTACGAAACTTCAAAAAGAGACGATCTTATCCAAGTTACGGGATTTTTATATGAAAAAAATACTTCCGATTATCGGTGGAATCTTATCGAAAAATCATGAAGCGTACAACTATCTTCCAAACTCGATAGACGGCTTTTTGACAAAAGAAAAACTGATCAAAGAGTTGCAAGATACAGGGTTTAGCGTTGAGGAAGCCACGGGATACTCGATGAATATATCGACCCTCTTCATAGCTAAAAAGCCTTCAAGCTAATCATGCACCAAAAGGTGCATGAAATCAAGCGGTAAAATTCGGAATTCTGATCATCTGTCCGGGATAAATTTTATCCGGATCTTTTATAACTTCTCTATTTGCTTCAAAAATCTCTTTATATCTGCTTCCGTCATTGTAGTAAATATCGGCCACTCTCCACAATGTGTCGCCTTTTTGAATCTCGTAATAAGTTTCGTTCAAATCCGCATCTTCATCCGCCAAAAGGTCGTCCGTGATCACTTTCGTAACGCCTTCGACATTCCCGGCTATCAACGCGGCTTTGACCCTATCCTCGGCGGTTTTCGCTTTACCTTTTAATATGACCGTATCGCCTTGCACTTTTACCTGCAAATCTTCGATCGGCATAGTCTCTTTCTCATCTTCAATCAGCTTTTTGACATTTTGGTCGTCATCGCCTTTTCCTAAAATCTTTGCGCCGGCATCCTTGATAAAATCAAAAAATCCCATATATACTCCTTTAAAATTGATATTATAAAATCCAATTATATCGAAGCGAAGTAAAAAATATTTTTAGTTTTATTTTAGTATGAACCGTTAAGGCGTAACTTATTGAATCCTATTTTTTCGGTCTAAAGGCCTTGATAACATCTTCGTTGCACTCAAGCCTCTTTGCGCCGATTAGATCTAAACAATACGGCACCGCGGGAAAAACGCTATCAAGACACTCTCTTATAGATTTGGGTTTTCCCGGAAGATTTATGATTAAAGATTTTTTTCTTATTCCGGCACTCTGTCTTGACAATATCGCGGTAGGCACAAAATTTAAACTAACTTGCCTCATAAGCTCCCCGAAGCCAGGAAGCATTTTTTCACAAACCTCTTGCGTAGCCTCGGGCGTTACATCCCTGGGAGCGGGTCCCGTTCCTCCTGTTGTCACTATAAGAGAACATCCGCTCTCTTCAAGCTCGATGAGCGCATTTTCAATCTCTTTTTGCTCATCGGCTACGCATCTATAGATAAACTTCGTCTCATTCAAAAGATACTCGTTTAAAGTATCCATAATCGCTTTTCCCGATATATCCTCGTAAATCCCCGAACTTGCGCGATCCGAAGCCGTCAATACGCCTATTTTTACACTATCCATGAAGTAAATGTCCTCTGTTTTTTATAAAATATACGGTTGCAAACTCCCTAAAAAAATCCCTTGTCGCAACCGGATCGATTATTTTATCTTTTTCACCTAAAAATATCTCTATCTTAACGCCGCGATCGACTAATTTTTGAAGATCGCTCTTGATCCAGATAAAATTTAGCAGCCTGTCAAGATCGTTTGCGCCATCTTCTTTATAATAAGCTCTAAGATCGATATTTGACGCAAACGCCGCATTTTTTAAAAAATTATCGACATAATCGTTCTTATTTCTTTTAAAAGAGCGCAATTGCGCTCTTTTAAAAGATTTGCTCCTATTCATAAAAAAAGCGGGAGAGAAGAGTTGAATCAAATCGACTCTCTTTTTAGTTTTTAAAGCGAATTCAAAAGCATCGATCGCTCCCATACTAAAGCCGGCGATGACATATTCGCCCTCTTTAATAAACTCTTTGAAAAATACCTCTTCGCCTTTTAAGCAAAATCCGCTATAAAAATTCACGAACTATACTTCCCAGCTCATCTTTTGAAATACTCTCCTTTTCTATAAGCAGCTTTTTTATCATCTTAACCGCATCTCTCATTTTGTGTAAAAAACTCTCTACATCCTCGATAGCGTCGTCAACCAACGATGCGCTGTCAACCGGCGCGGCGTAAATTCCGTCGCCCATCGCATAAACCTGCACCATCTCTTCGGCGATCGATTTTACCTTTTTGATATCCGCGGCGCAATTTGTAAAGACTTCGCCGTAATAGAGTTCGCAAGCTACATAACCGGCAAGATAAACTTTAAGTTTAGAGCTCAATTCCGTTCTTGAGGCTATCTCTTTTTCCATCTCGACCAAAAAGCCGTCGATCATCGTTACCTTATCGAAATCAACTTCGTACCAGTACGCGCAAAGCGCCTTAGCCGCTTGATAAGTCGCTTGAATATCGCTCTCTTTTTTTGAATAACTGAGTATTTTCTTTTTTCCAAGAAGGACTTTTTGTTTTACCGCGTTAAAATCTTCCATCTGGATAACGATACTATTTCGTTTAAGAGCGTTTATAGCGGCTTCGTTTACAAGCGTCGATAAAGAGGCTCCGCTAAAACCTACGCTCATTTTGGCAAGCTCGAAAATATCCGCGTCGTACTTTTTATCTTTTAAATGGACTTTTAATATCTGCTCTCTTTCGGTAATATT
>JALWKJ010000127.1 GCA_027081495.1 Campylobacterales bacterium
TCTTAATAGATACTGAAAATTTTGCATAAAGTAAAATATTTTACTTTAATTTAGATAGTTTTATTTTTTGCGATGTATATATAGTTTTGTTAAGTCAAATAGTTATATACTTTGCTTTTAAAATTTTAAAAGGAGCATTAGAGGACATGAAAAAACTATTATTGACGGCTTTGGCTGTAACAACAGTTGTAACATCGGCGCAGGCGGAAAGAAATCTTAATACGGGTTGCGGTCTTGGAAGCATGATCATCGAAAACCAAAATACAGTTGCGAAGCAATTTGTCGCGGCTTTTACAAACGGAATATCCGGAAACCAGACTTTCGGTATAACTACGGGAACACTAGGGTGCGACAAACCGGAGCTTTTCGTTCAAAATGAAAAAGTGGAAAAATTCGTAGCGGACAACATGGACAATCTTGCCGTTGATATCGCCGCAGGCGACGGAGAGACTCTCGAAACTCTCGCTGCTCTTTTAAATGTTTCGGACAAAACTTCCTTCAAAACAAAACTAAAAAATAATTTTGACGCGATCTATAGCGATGAAAGCGTAACTTCAGCTAAAGTAATCGACGCGATCGTAACGATAGCGGGTTAATTTTTGGTGAAAAAAGAGTGGTTTATAATCACTCTTTTTCTATTTTTTTGCGTTGATTTATACTCTTCTTTTATCTCGAAAGACTCTTTAGGAAAACTCTCAAGTGATCGGTATTGGCTGAAGCTTCTGCATGTTAAAAACGGCAAAAGCGAGATAGACGATCCGAATTTTTTCTTAACGGATAAAAAAAACTTCACTCCTCTTCGCGAGTTAAACGCTACCTTATCGCAGATAACCGATGGAAACGATAGTGTCTATTGTAGATATCCCGCAAGGATATTTTGGTTAAAGAGTAAATTGCCGAAACTATTTAAAGATAAAAACGACACGACTTGTCTTAAGCTTGAAGAGACCCTTCAAAAAGAAAAACCCGGTTTTGTTACTCTCGTATTTCCGGCCGCTTATATAAATTCTCCCGCTTCTATGTTCGGACATACATTTTTGAGAATCGATAAAGATTTAAAAACCCCTTTGATAGGAGAGGCTATAAATTATGCCGCGAAAACCGACGAAACAAACGGTTTTATATATACATACAAAGGACTTTTCGGCGGATATAAGGGTTACTATTCCGCGCTGGAGTATTATAAAAAGATTAAAGAGTATTCCGCTATGGAGCAAAGAGATATGTGGGAATATCGACTAAATCTAACGAATTTAGAGATTAGAAAAATGCTCTATCATTTATATGAGTTAAAAGGGATTTATAGCGATTACTACTTTTTTACCAAAAATTGCTCTTACAATCTTTTATGGCTGCTTGACATATCAAGAGACAATCAAAATTTAACGGCGGGTTTTAACTACAAAGCAATCCCTATAGATACCGTAAGAGCCGTAGAAAGAGCGGGTTTTATCGAAAGCTTTTTTTATAGACCCTCAAAGAGAGAGGAGATGAAAGCTATCCTAAAGAGAGTAAAAAATATCGAAATTATAAAAAACTTTACTCAAACTTATGATTTGTCACTATTGTCCGATTTAAATCAAACGCAATCGGCCGACGCTCTTGATTTGGCTATTTTAACACTAAAACACGAAAGAAGTAAAAATAGGCTCTCTAAGGATAATTACATAAAAACCCTCATGAAGCTTTTAAAAGTAAGAAGTAAACTACAAAAATCCAAACCTTTAAAAATAAAAACTCCCGCGAATCCTCTTTTGGGTCACAAAAGCGCCAAGATATCTTTTGGCATAAGTTCGATAAACGAATACAATTTTGAAATAAGACCCGCTATTTGCGATATCTATGATAACGAAAGAGGGTTTATACCCGGCGCGTATATAGATTTTTTTTCGCTAAAGTTTAAAAGATCGAAATTTTTCAGTTTCGATTTCGTAGATGTTACATCTTTGGCAAAAAGAGACTCTTTTTTCAAGCCTCTATCATGGAGCGCGAAAATCGCACTTGATAAAATACATTCAAAAGATTTATACTTCTTGTTTTCGGGAGGAGTCGGCGTTAGTTACGATTTCTTCGATTCGCTCGTTTTTACACTGCTTGAGGGCGGAGTTCATCTGGGTAAAGATACGCTTGGGGATTTGGGAGTTAAAGCCGGATTTATTAAAAACTATAAAGAGGTGAAATTCGGTTTTTTGTTTTTTAAAAAATACTTTACAGACGGCGTGGAAGAACATATGAACGAGCTTTTTACGACTTTCGATATTTCAAAAGATATCGCCTTAAATTTGAAGGTTAGTGATGATAAGATCGGAAGAGATTATACAAAAAGAGCGTTATGTACTCTTTTTTACTATTTTTAAGAGAGAAATATGATACTAAGCATTGAAAGCAGTTGTGACGACAGCTCAATAGCCGTAACCGAAATCAAGACAAAAAAACTTCTTTTTCATAAAAAGATCTCTCAAGAGATCGATCATTCAAAATATGGAGGCGTAGTGCCCGAACTTGCGGCGAGACTTCATGCTGAGGCTCTGCCTTTTATATTGAAACAGGCAAAAGAGTTTTTTCCATATATAAAAGCGATCGGCGTTACGACAAAACCGGGACTCTCCGTAACTTTGACCGAAGGTGTCGTAATGGCAAAAGCTCTTTGCATGACTCTTAAAGTCCCCCTTATAGGCGTAAATCATCTGCATGGTCATATCTATTCGCTATTTATTCAAAAAGAGTCGCTTTTTCCTATGACTATACTGCTTGTTTCGGGCGGACATACTCAGGTTTTTGACGCGAAGGGGTTTGATGATTTTAGAGTTTTGGCGAAAACGATGGACGATAGTTTTGGAGAGAGTTTCGATAAAGTATCCAAAATGCTCTCTCTTGGTTATCCAGGCGGTCCTATTGTTGAAAAATACGCAAAAAACGGCGATGAAAAAAGATTTAATTTTACGGTTGCTCTTTTACACTCTCCTAAAATAGCTTTTAGTTATTCGGGATTGAAAAATCAAGTTAGATTGCAAATAAACGAGCTTAAAGATTTAAGCGAACAAGACCGTTCCGATATATGCGCGAGTTTTCAGAGAGTGGCATGCGCGCATCTTTTGCATAAAATAGAAAAGATTTTTAAATCCTCGCATATAAAAGATTTTGCGATAGTAGGAGGAGCAAGCGCAAATTTGTATTTGAGAGACAAAACGCAAAAACTTTGTGATAAATATGGCGCGAAGCTTCATTTGGCGCCTATGGAATATTGTGCCGACAATGCCGCTATGATCGGAAGAATCGCTATAGAGGCATATAAAAGAGGTCGATTTTCAAAATGTCTCGATATAGACGCGAACCCAAAAGTTAATTAAGATAATATTTATCCTATTATGATATAATCTTTTTGTAAGATTAATCGTTGATTGACCTTACTGCTATATAGCGAGGGGAGCAATGCGACGATCATGTCGCATTGTAGTTATAATCATGCTCTAACCATTCAAACTGTACAATTGTTTTCACACAAAGCCGTAGGAGCGAAGATGCAAATCCTGCAAAAACCCCTAAGAGTCCTTATAGCGACCGTGTTTATATCATCCGAAATATTCGCTCAAAACGCAAACTTATCTAAAATCGACGATAAAACGAAAAATCTCTCTTGTTCAAATCTTGAAAAAAGAGTAAAAAAACTAGAAAAACAGCTTAAAAATTTAAAAAAACGGTTTATAAAAGTAAAAACTCAAACGGCAAGAGACAATCTCAAATGGAGTGTCGATTTCAGAACGGCGGTAGATCGTTTAAGCTATACGACTACGACGGGTAAAAAATATAAAAACGATTCATTGTTATCAAATAGACTTTGGTTAAGCATGGCGTATACGCCAAGCGCAAATATAGTTTTTAAAGGAAAACTGTCATTTAACAAGGCTTACGGCGCAACACCGCTAAATTATACGAACTATGCCCCTCAAAGAGGTTACGGTTACGATACTTTCGACTGGGTTTTAAATGAAAATCTTCTTGATGACAATATAAGACTCAAAGAAGCGTATTGGCTCTATATGAATGATACCTTTTTCGGTACAAATGTAAACTGGAGCGCTTCGTTTGGCAGGAGACCTTCTACAAACGGATTTTTAATCTCTTTAAGAGACGACGACAAACCCGGATCCCCTTTGGGACATGTGATAAATGTCGAGTTTGACGGAGCGAGTTTCAAGTTTGGACTCGAGAGGATAACTAAAATCAACGGCATGTATTGGAAATTTTGTTTTGGAAGGGGATCTACAAACGCGAGAGCGAGGTTCAATACGGACGGCGGTTTTGCATCAAAAGGAGATTATTCCACAGATAAAACAACGCTTAAAGACATCGATCTAGCCGGTTTTATCTTTGTTCCGTACAATGACGGTCAATATAAAATCATGACAACTTTTTTCAGAGCTTTCAATGTTCCGGGTTTCAATACCGCGACATCGGCTATGTTTGATACAAATGAGCTAAATACCGCAATGATAGCGCTTGAGGACAGCGATGCGAACGGCATATACGATACGATGGTTTTTAACGATAAACTCGGCATTAGAAATGTAGGCGATCAGGACGGCGGCGCGATTTCCATATTGATTGACGGTATAGGCGAAGGTATAAACGATTTTCTTGACGATACGAAATTGTTTGCCTCTTTTGCCTGGTCAAAAAGCAATCCGAACAATAATGAATCATCTCTGGATCTTTTGGCGATGAGAGAAGAAGTTGCGAAAATCATGGGAGAAAATCCGACATTATCGCAAAAAGACGCATTGGAAACGCTTTTGGTAAATTTAAATCAAAATATTGCAAAAATCTTGGAGCAAAACCCGTCGTTGTCAAAAAAGCAGGCTATAGATACTCTTATGAAAAAGCAGGGTATGGCGGAAGTAAACGGTATGCTTGGATCTAACGATAAAAAAAGCGGAGTTTCATACTATATGGGCGTACAGATCCCCGTTTTATTTACCAAAGACGGAAGATTCGGGCTTGAGTATAATCATGGAAGTAAATACTGGAGACCTTTTACTTATGCGGAAGATACGCTTGCGGGATCTAAAACGGCAGTTAGAGGAGATGCTATAGAGGCGTACTATATTCAGCCGATTACAAAAGGATTTTCTGCCGAAATAAGATACACGAAATTAAATTACGACTATACCGGGAGCCAGGGCTTTTTTGGAGCCGGCGGCGCTCCTATGAGTATGGATGAAGCTAGAAAAAACGGTTTTGATCCGATTCAAAAGGCGCAAGATATCAGACTTTCAATGAGATACAGGTTTTAAAAAGATTTGTGATTATATCTTTGTAATATTTTTTTAGATTTTTATCTCCCGAGGCTACCGGAGGTTTTCCGAGATCGCAAAACTCCCTGATTCGCATATCTAAAGGAATCTTTCCCAAAAACGGTATATCATAAATTTGACTCAGTTTTTCCGCTCCGCCTTTTCCGAAAATCTCATATCTCTTTTTGGTGTCGGGGGCTATAAAAAAACTCATATTTTCCACAATACCCCCTATATGGACATTTGTCTCTTTTAGCATCACAATGGCTCGACTTACATCATCGCAGGATATATTTTGAGGCGTAGTTACGAGCAAAGCCGCGGTTATTGGCAGTTCTTGCGCCATTGTAAGTTGTACATCGCCGGTTCCAGGCGGCATATCGATGACCAAAAAATCAAGTTCTCCCCAATCTACATCTTCCAAAAACTGAATAAGAGCCGAAACGGCGACCGAGCTTCTCCATACCAACGGAGTATCGGGCGAGGGGGTGGTAAGCGCGACGCTCATGATCTTTATGCCGAAATTTTGACTCGGAATCATTTTATCTTTTTCGTTCCATCTAAGCCTTTGGTCATCTACTTGAAGCATTCTTGGAATGTTTGGACCGTAAACATCGGCGTCTAAGAGTCCCACTTTGTATCCTTCTTGCGCAAGAGCCACGCAAAGGTTTGCCGATACCGTACTTTTGCCTACGCCGCCTTTTCCGCTCGTTATAGCTATAATTTTTTTTGCGTAAGGCGCTTTGTTATTTTTATACATAAATATCTTCTTTTTGAAGTAGCTCTATCGTCTTTTTCGTCTTTTTTATCTGTTGGGAGAGTATTTGCATAGATGACGGATAAAGTCGGATCAAACTCAAGAGTTTTTCGTTTCTTTTTTCTAGTAAATCGCATAAAAGTTTTGAGAGCGTATTTGTTTTATTTTGCTCTTTTACTTTGATAAAGAGCTCTTTTATAATCGTTTTTCTATTTTTAAAATCAAGCGAGATACCGAGTTTTCGTCCGATAAGAACGATATCTTTAGTAGAAATATATTGTCCGCAGAAAAAAAGAGATAAAAGTCGTTTCTCTATCTCTAAATCGATTTGCGAGGGGTTGTTTTTCTGTTTTTTCATTTTGCTTTTCCAAATAAGGTTTTGTTTGGCTATTTTAGCATAAAAGCAAAAATATGCATCTTTCATAATGAATATTTATATTTTGTTAAACTCCGCATCGTATAATAAGCTTTTGTAAATCTTCAAAAAGGTCAATCATGAAAAAAAGATTTGTAACCGTTTGTTTGATCGTATTGACCGGCGTCTTAAATTTAAATGCGGAAATTACCCAAGAAGATATCTTTATATCGGCCGATGAAGCGATAAAACTTATCGATAAAAAAGGAGTGGTATTCGTAACCGGAGATAGTCAAACTACTTATGAACTAGGACATATAAAAGGATCGGTGCAAATGTACGCTCATGATCTTCATAAATCGGATATATTAGGGAAAATGGAGTGTAAGCCGCTTTTTCGCTGCATCGGGGACGCGAGTAAATATATAGGAGATAAAGGGATAGACAACGATACTCTCGTTATCGCTTATGACGATTTTAAAGGTCCCAACGCTACCGGAGTATATGTTTTTTTTAAAAGTTACGGACATAAAAAGATTAAAATTCTTAACGGCGGACGGGCGGCCATGATGAAGATCGATCCTCAACAAAAAATTTATGACGAGTTGAAAAAAGAGTATAAGACAATCAAAAAAGAGTTAAAAAAACTAAAAAAATCAAAAACGAATCAACGGACGATCGACGCCAAGAAGGAGGAGTTGGACAAAGCGGCAAAAGCCATGAAAGATCAAGAAAAAAACCTTATCGTCATAAAGGGAAAAGAGCCGAAGATCGAACCGAAAAATTATTTTATAGACATCTCCAAAATAGATTATAGTTGGATAGCGGATAAAAAAGATATAAAAGCAGCCGTTGAAGATATACTAAAAAAAGGTAAAAAATCAAAATACGCCATAATAGACGCAAGAAGCATGGATGAGATTATAGGTGAGAGGAAAATGGATGGTGTCGCAAGAGGCGGACATATTCCCGGCGCGAAATTTATCGAGTGGAAAAACTTTACGGATTTTAAAAACAAATTATCGTTTAAAGAACTTGACTTAATGCAAGAGATATTTGACGGATACAAAATTAAAAAAAGTCAGCATATTTATACATACTGTCAAGTCGGTTCGGGAAGAGGAACTCAAATAGTCGTCGCTCTAAAGATGCTAGGATATAAAAACGCGAAAGTATATACGGGAAGCTGGGATGAATGGGGTAACGACATGAATCTTCCCCTTAGAAGATAAGAAAAATTATAGTGAACGATTTTCGATCAGGAGGGATTGATGGCAGATATAAAAAGAAGGGATTTTCTTAAAATTTCCGCCGCAACCGCGGCGATGGTAGCCGGCGCGGGAGAGCTTTTTGCGAATACCGGGATTATAAGTAGTCAAAACTCCAAAGAAAACAGTTCAAGCGCCGCTTATACTCAACAGATGTATAGAGAAGAGTTTGAATTCACCTATGGAGAAAAAACCGAACATGGGTTTGCGTTTCATTGTGTAAATTGTCAAGGTAACTGTTCATGGGAAGTTTGGTCAAATAACGGAATCGTAACAAGAGAAAATCAGTCGTCCAGATATCCGTCTATCAATTCTAAAATCCCCGATTTTAATCCTAGAGGCTGTAACAAAGGCGTTCAACACTCTCAAACGATGTATGAGAAAGATCGTATTCTTTATCCTATGAAAAGAGCGGGTAAAAGGGGCGAGGGCAGATGGAAAAGAATCGGCTGGGATGAAGCGGGCGAAATAGTCGCGCAAAAGATATGGGATGTTATGACGGATCAAAAAAGAGGTCCGAAAAGATTATGCGTACATACGGGTACGGGACTTTTGAGCGAAGGAAGAAGGGCGGCGTCGATTAGGTTTTCGACTCAGCTTGGAGCTTCGCGAATCTATCCGGCTTCATATCTTGGAGATATGTTTTCAGGCGTCGCCGTAGCTTACGGCGAAGGAAATTTGGGGTGTACTTACGATTTTCTATTTGGCGTGAATACGGCGATTTTTTGGGGAGCCAATCCTAGCGTATCGAGAATTCCCGATGCGCACTTTGTATGGGAAGGGAAATATAACGGAGCTAAAATTATAGTCATAACGCCCGAATTTAACGCTTCCGCAAAATCGGCGGATTTATGGATACCCGTAAAACCCGGCAGCGATACTCTTCTTTCCGCAAGCGTTCTTCATGAGATCATTCAAAAGAAGATGTATAAAGAGAACTTTATGAAAATATATACCGATCTCGTTTTTTTAGTGAATACGGATACGAAAAAGCTTTTAAGACGAAGCGATATAGAAGGAGATAAAGAGCAAAGTTTTAAAGATGAATTTTACTGCATGAATAAAAAAGAGGATAAAATCGCTCTTATGCCCGCGACAAAAGGAAGTAGATACGAAACGCTTAGAATATCCGATTTTGGAATAGATCCTTATCTTGAAGGAGAGTGGGAGGTAACTCTTCATAACGGCAAAAATATAAAAGTAACAACCGTATTTGAAATGCTTAAAAAAAATATCGCTCCGTTTTCTCCACAAGAGACTCAAAAAGATACCGGCGTGCATCCTGATGTAGTAAGAGAATTGGCAAGCGAAATAGCCGCTTCAAAAGTCGTGGAGATAACCGCGGGCTTCTCTTTGAATAAATATTTTAACGGTATTATGACACTATGGAATATCTCCTCTATTTGTGGACTTACAGGCAGATTGGGACCGTATGGGGGAATAAATACCGAAAATGAATTTGCGCTTTTTGGACTTGAAGCGCTTAGCGGTTTTAACGGAAAATATAGTCCGAGATTTGGTTCGGGGATGGTTGGAGAGTTTGTTTTCGGCGACGGCATGAAAACTTTTGATAAATACTTTAACGATGAAGATATAAAACGAGCTCAAAACGGCATGAGCAAAGAGGAGTATAAAAAGATCGTCGAACTTCTTTTAGACGAAGGAAAAGACGATAAAGCAAATCTAAAAGAGTGGGAAAAAGGTAAAAAAGAGAACATAGTAAAACCTCACTGGTCTTTTGATACCGCTATCATAGTGGCGGATTCAAGGTTTCGAAGAAATAAAGGTGATGAGTATAAAAAAGCCTTTTTAAAGAAGGTTAAATGGTGGTGCTGCGTAGATTCCAGGATGAGCGATGCCGCGGTTTATGCGGATTTACTTCTTCCGGCAAAATCTCATTATGAAGTTTACGACATAAGATCCAGTCCCGGTTATCATAGATTTACGAATCTTTCTTATCCTCCCGCAAACTTAAAACCCGTCGGCGAAGCGAAAGATGAGTGGAGTATGTTTGCGTTTTTGGCAAAAAAACTTGAAGAGATCGCAAATAGAGAGGAAAATATAGATAAAGCGAAGGTAAAAGACGACAAAAAATACGCAAGGGACGGATATAGAGATCTTTCAAACTTTTATAAAGAGTTTACGAACATAGACGAAGAGTCGCAAAAAGAGATGGAGCCCGTTCTTGGAACGGATAAAAAAGCGGTAGAAGCGGCTTTGGAGAGTTGTCGTCAATATGAGCCGTGGACAATAAAAAAGATGTATGAAGCGGGAGGATTTTTGCAGCTTAACGAAAAAGCGGCAAAATCTTCTCCTTTGTATTCGGATCGCCCATATAACTCAAATGAGTATCATCTATTTAAATTTGAAAGATTTCAAACCCTAAGCGGTCGTCAAACATTTTATGTCGATCATGATATGTATATTAAATTGAATGCTCAGACAAACAGAGGAATGAAAGGCATAAGGGCCGACAATAAAATGTATCCTTTTGTGTTGTTGACGCCTCATGCCAGATGGTCTATACATTCAAATTACAAAAACAGTAAAACTCTTTTAAGACTTCAAAGAGGAAAACCGTATGTGCAGATAAATCGCGAAGTAGCTAAGATAAAAGGCATACAAGACGGCGATGAGATAAGAGTCTTTAACGATATAGGCGAATTTTATACTATGGCAAAAGTCAGTTCTTCCGCTCCCGTCGATTCGCTTGTAATGGAGCATGGTTGGGAGAATTATATGTATAAAGAGAACAAAGGTCACAATGAAGTCGTACCGACGGCTATAAATCTTCTTGAATTGGCGGACGGTTGGGGACATTTGAGATTTGGCGCTTTATGGGACGGCAATCAGTATGCATATGATGTTGCGGTAAATTTCGAAAAAGCAAAAGCGTAGGGGGGATCAAATAGATGTCAAAAAGACAATTGGCGATGGTGATGGATTTGAATAAATGTATCGGCTGTCAGACATGTACGGTATCTTGTAAAACACAGTGGACAAATCGTGAGGGCAGGGAGTATATGTATTGGAACAATGTCGAAACATATCCCGGCAGCGGTTATCCTAAAAACTGGATGAAACTTGGCGGAGGTTTTGATAAAAACGGAGATTTACAACCGGGAGTTGTTCCGAATTTGCAAAGCGATTACGGCGTTCCTTGGGATTTTAATTATGAATCGATTGCCGAGGGTGAAATTTTCAAACCCGATAGCGAACCGTCATGGGGACCAAACTGGGATGAAGACGAGGGCGCGGGAGTCTTTCCGCGGGATAACTATTTTTTTTATATTCCTCGAATTTGCAATCACTGCACGAATCCCGGATGTCTCAGCGCTTGCCCTAGAGACGCCGTTTTTAAAAGAGATGAAGACGGCGTAGTGTTGATTGATCTAAAAAAGTGTCAGGGATATCGTTACTGCATAGCCGGTTGTCCGTATAAAAAGATATATTTCAATCCCAAAATATCAAAATCGCAAAAATGTATTCTCTGTTTTCCGAGAATTGAAAAGGGGCTTCCTCCGGCTTGCGCCCAGCAGTGTGTCGGGCGAATAAGATTTGTAGGTTTTTTGGACGATGAAGATTCGCAGGTCTATAAACTGGTCAAAAAATTTAAAGTAGCTCTTCCTCTAAGAGATGATTACGGAACACAGCCCAATGTTTATTATGTCCCTCCTTCCAAAGCGCCCGCAAAATTTGATTCGGAGGGTAAAGTCATAGAGGGCTCGGACAGAATTCCTATGGAGGAGTTGGAGATGCTTTTTGGCAAAGAGGTTCGTCGAGTCGTAAAAACTCTCAATATCGAGATGAAAAACAAAAAAGAAAAAGGTGAAAGCGAACTTATGGATATACTTATCGCTTACAATCATCATGATATGTTTAGACTTGATAACGATTATTATCAAAAAACGGCAAAAGAGAAGGGAAATAAGCCGTTTGATTTGATAGACCGCAGATATATCGCCGGTAAACATACAAAAGGAGAGTAAAATATGAAAAAGGTTATTTTAAAAACTCTCTTCTTTTTATTTTTTATCTCTTGCATATCGCAATCGTCCGTAATCGTCGCAAAAAAAACAGACTCTCTTAAAAATATCACTCCCGTGTCAAAAGAGTGGATGACGGCAAAGGTGACACATGTGATTTTCTATCCGCAGACTACGGTTGTATCCGCCGATAAAAAGGCAAACGAGTTAAATGTCGGACAAAAAGCGAAAAAAGTCTCGATTCGTACGCTGTATGACGATAAACAGATAGCTTTTTTACTTGAGTGGTCGGATAATAGCAAAAGTGTTCAAAAGCAAAATGAAACCGATAGTTATAGCGACGGTTTTGCGGTTGAATTTGCGGATCCGAAAATCGATCCTTTAAAGCTGCCTTATATCGGTATGGGAAGTGAAGGGCGTCAGGTAGAGATTTTTTTTCAAAAAGCGCATAAAAATTCTTTTGAGTCCGAAGTTTCGATCTCAGAGGGATATGCAACTATGTTGCCGATAAAAGAAAAAAAACCTTTTGCGCAGATGAAGATGGAATATACAAACGGCACATGGAAAGCAACGCTAATACGCCCGATAAAAGATTTATATACCTGTCTTGACACCGAAAATATCCCCGTGGCATTTGCTATATGGGATGGAGAAAAACTTCAAAGAGACGGTTTGAAACTACTCTCTTCATGGGTAGTCGTTGATATTTACGGATCAAAAAATACTACTTTATCGAAAGTCATTGACGCGAAATCTTCCGGCGACGCGGCAGTCGGGAAGACTCTTGTAAGGCAAAATTGTGCGGTTTGTCATAGATACGAAGATATCGAGGACGCGCCGTTATATATGGCTCCCGATCTTTCAAATATCGGCGGTTACGCAACGGCGGCTTATTTGACGGAGTCGATAGTCGATCCGTCGGCGGTTATAGTTGCGGGGTATAATAAAAACGCCCATAAAAACCTACAATGGTTTACGATCGATAAAAACGACACGAAAATTTCGGTAATGCCCTCTTTTTCTCATTTAAGTAACAAGGAGATACTTGATATCGTCGCTTTTTTACAAACTCTAAAAGCCGAGGTAGAAAAATGAGATATTTAAAGATCTTTATTTTGATTTTTGTTTTGATGCTTTCTTTGAACGCGGATGAAAAAAATAACGAAGAGAGCTTAAATATGCCTTCGAAAATCGGATTTTTAGCCACGAAGTGGTGTATAGAAAACGGTTATTTTAAAGATTGCAGACTCGAGAGTTATTTGTGCGGCGAAGGAGAGTGCTATAAAAAACATGAGCCTACGGATTCAAAACCCGTTAAACTCGTACTTTTCGTTCATGAAGAAGGCAAGGCTTATGAGATCGATATTTCAAAACTTCCAAGATACGAATTTGATAAAGCTCTTAATAGAAACGATGTAGAGATAATCGGTGAAATTAAAGACGATGTTATAAAAGCCGATAAAATAAAAGCGCCTTCTCCTCCAAAAAAATCGTTTTTTAAAGGGTGTTTATAAAAAAGATGCTTTTAGATAAAACGACACATACATATATCTATGCTTTTTTATCAAGGCTCTTTGAAAAAGAGATCGACGATCGGCTTTTAAAAGATTTAAAAAATAGAAAGAGTATCGTTGAGATGATATCTCCTTCGCTTTTAAATCTATTTGAGTCAAAAGATCATGATAAATTGCTTGAAGAGCTTGAAGTAGATTTCGTTTCTATGTTTGTGATGAACTATACTCAACCGATCGAAACGGCGGTTTTAGACGATAGAGACGAAATTTTGCAGGGACTTCAAAATCCCGTAATGAGATTTTACTCTTTGCACGGCTATAAAATAAATTTTGATAAAACTTATATACAAGCCCCCGATCATATCTCTTTGGAGTTTGGGTTTATGCAAAACCTGATTCAAAACGATCAAATCTTGATTGCCAAGGATTTTTTGCAAAAACACATACTTCAGTGGATACCGTCATATCTTTTAAGCATGAAAGAGACGGCACAAAGCGAGTTTTACGCCTCTTTATGCGAATTTGCCGCCGAATTTGTTTTGGCAAGTTATGATAGCGTGTGTGAAAATTAATTTTTAGATCATGTTACTTTTTGTTTCATGCTCATATTTTTTTATTAAAAAACAAGATAAAAATTTTGTTTTCTTAAGATAAATATACTGACACTATTTTTAGCAGTGGTTTATGTAAAATGACGCTGTATTTAGATAAAAATTTCGTCAATTTGATGCGATTTTATCTGTTATATGCACCAAAAGAGCACTATTTTAGAGTTTGCGAAAAGTCTATACAAAACTCATCTAGTCTTTTTGAAAGCGTAGTATCTAAAGTATTTATATATTGAAAATAAGTTTACCGATACGCTTATGTCGGTATTGAAAGGAGATTAAAGAAAAAAAACCTTATGACGATCTTTTGTTTATATCATTATAACAAAAATAAAGGATACTTATGAACACCGATTTAACTATTAAAAAGAAACTTCTTATAGTCTCATTATTCATTACCGTAATAGGCTTATTTAATATATTTTCTACGATTATGGAAAAACATATAAGTTCAAAAGAGATTCAAAAACTTGAAAATTTGGTTCATCTATCTTCTAAAATATCTCTTTTAGTACATGAAACTCAAAAAGAAAGAGGTGCGAGCGCGGGATATTTGGGATCTAAGGGGGCTAAATTTAGCGATTCTTTAAAAAAGCAGAGAAAAGATACGGATAAAAGATTAAAAGAGTATTACGCCTATATAAACGAGTATCGCTTTTCCAAAGAGATTCAAAATAAATTATCTTTACTGGATAAATATTTTCAAAGATTAAAACAAATCAGAAAAAAAATAGATTTGCTGGATATAAGCGGTCCAAAAGCCATAGGTTTTTATAGCGATATGAACTCCAAAATGCTTGATATCGTACCTCTTACCGCAAAAATCAGTCCTAATAGAGAATTGGCGAACCTTTTAAGCGCTTATTCAAATTTTTTAAAATCAAAAGAGAGAGCGGGAATAGAAAGAGCGGTGCTTACAAACACATTTTCATCGGGCGGATTCGCTCCCGGTATGAGGGATAAAGAGATTAGACTTATTGCGGAACAAGATAGCTATCTTGATGCGTTTTTGGCGGTCATCGATAAAAATATAAAAGAGTATTATTTTAAAACCTACAGGGGAAAACCTATCGAAGAAGTTCTTAAAATGAGAAAGATGGCGCTAAAAGAGGGAAATTTCAATGTCGATTCGATCTATTGTTTTGACACTATGACTCAAAAAATAAACATACTTAAAAAGATTGATGACAAAGTAACAAAAGAAGCTTTGAGTGCAACGGCAAAAATAAAAGATGATTTTTTTAAAGATGAAGTCATAGATATATCAAAAAGCGTAATTATATTGGTGGTTCTTATACTCGTTTTATATTTTACGACAAGAAGTATCATAAATAGCGTTGATCATATAAAAAGCGAGATAAAATATATAGTATCAAATATGGATGTATCACGACAGATAGAGCCAAAGTCAAAAGATGAGTTAGGCGATGTCGTAAACTCTATAAACAGGCTTATTAGCGCTTTTAAAGAGACGATATGCAAAACAAAACAAAATTCACAGCAAACAAAACAAGAGAGTAGTTTGTTGGAAAAAACGGCAAATGATCTTGCTCAAAATATAAATAAAAGCGAATTGCTTTTCAATGACGCTCATACTTTGATTAGAGATGTCGGACAAAATCTGGATATAACGGAAGAGCAGGTTATTTGTACGACCGAAGATCTTGAAAATACGCAAAAAACGCTTGAAGAGTTTGTTTCGGATCTTCAAAATGTCGTTAAAATGATAAATACGGCAAATCAAAGACAAGAAGCGCTTACATTTCAGGTAAGCGATCTAAACGCTCAAGCGTCACAGATAAAAGGTATTATATCTATAATCGCCGATATAGCGGATCAGACAAATCTTCTTGCTCTTAACGCCGCTATAGAAGCGGCTCGCGCGGGAGAGCATGGAAGAGGTTTTGCGGTGGTTGCGGATGAGGTGAGAAAGCTAGCGGAGAGAACTCAAAAATCTCTTGCGGATATAAATTTGAATGTAAACGCGATCACTCAAAGTATAGATCAGATCAGTAGCGAGATTGAGCATACTAGCGGTGAATTTATAAATATAACAAAAAGCGCGGCAAATTTGATAGAAGATGCCGATAATACAAAAGAGAAATTGGGAGATAGCGTAAAAGTTTCATCTATTTCGGTTCATAAAACCACATATATTGCGCAGAAAACAAAAGAGCTTATAGAAAATATGAACGATATAGTTTCCGTAACTCATAAAAATAAAGCGGCCGGAGAAAATGTAAATCAAGTCTCAAAAAATCTGGCTCAAAAATCAGATGATTTAAATAAAAGACTTGAAAAATTCAGGACATAATATGTTGAAGGAGAAAGAAGAAAAACATTACTGTTTAGATAAATCAAGATTGGAAGATATTTTCATTAGAGAAGTTTTTGCGCTGCAAAACGATCTTTATTATAAGTTTTTTGAAAACAAGGCGAACAGATGGTATTTTGACATAT
>JALWKJ010000128.1 GCA_027081495.1 Campylobacterales bacterium
GTGAGATGATGGGCTTTAAAAGTTGATCTTCTTTAGCGTTTTTTTTATCTTTTAATATAGGCGCGTTTTTATCGGCTCCAACTCCTTTTTTAAATCTCCCATCGGCTTTTATAACCGTATTGTCGGCGATGATGTTTTCAAAAAAATCCGCGCTTCTATAACTGCATGCCTGAAAAAAAATCAAAATAAAAAGAAAAAATAGAAATTTTAGGAAGTACATTTTGATTTGCCTTTATCGATGTTTTCAAACCACTCTATTGTATCAGAACAATTTTTGAAACAATGTAAACTTTTTAAATTAGCGTCTAGGTTTATCTTTTTACCCGGTTTAAATTTTGAGGTCGTAAACATGAGATAATAATCGACAATATCTTTTGTATGAAAAAACATCCCCTCGCCGCCTTCAATCATGACAAAAGAGTAGTCGTTTATTTTTTTTAAAGAATCTTCTATAAAAACTTTTCTATTTTTTATTTTAAATAGAGCGATATTCCTATCTATATCGTCCTTTGATGTATAAATGAGGATATCGGGGGGATTGTTAGAGTTTGCGAGTCTTGCGTCAAGAATCGGCTTGTCGCATCTAACCGTATCTCCGCCGATAACCAAAAGATCGATTTTCGCTCTCATTTTATGTACAAGGGATCTTGATTTGTTGGAAGAGACTCTTTTGCCGCTAATAACGCCGTTTTGATGTTTTGCAAGTTTAAAAAAAACAAAATTTTCATTTTTTTGCCATTTTGTAAAGGGGTAGATCAATTTGTCGCATTTCTTTTTTAAGATTCCAAAAAAGAGTTTCGTGTTAGCGCTTTTCAAAAAATCTATCGCTCCGGAAGCTTCGCTATTGGGATCGTTTGTTCCGATATAGATTTTTGAAAAACCAAGATGCTTTATGAGTAAAGCGCACGAGGGAGTTTTACCTTCATGCATGCAAGGCTCAAGCGTAACAAAGATTTTATAATCTTTAAATCTATCTTTATAATGCTTCATAAGATATTCATGTTGCAAGATAGGCGAAGAGAGTTTGCCGATCTTATCGTCGCCGAGAGATTTAGCGGCTTCTATGCAGCAAAGAAGTTCGGCATGCGCGCTTCCAGCCTCTTTGTGCGCATCGATAGTTACGATTTTATCAAAAGCGTCGAGTATTAATGACCCCACAGGCGGGTTAGGGTAGGTGAGAGCTTGATATTTCCAAGCTTCATTAAGAGATAGCTGCATATAAAATGAATCATCTACTACCATTCAAAATATGTTCTAGCTTTTAAGATTTCACTAAAAGGTATCTTTTTATTCTCTTTGTCGGTTTTATCGAAAACCAAAATATTTTCATTTTCAACGCCGAGCAGCTTCGCCTTTATCTTTGTGCCGTCTTGTAGTTTGAGTTTGACCAGTTCGCCTATCGAGTATTTAAAATGTTTTAATGTCGAAAGTTTTCTATCAATGCCCGGAGAGCTTACTTCCAAAAAATATTCTCTATCAACCGGCGGATCCAGATCGATGATGGGAGAGATGATTTTCGTAACTTCACTACATTTTTCAAGCGTGATCGCTTTATCGCCGGTAATGTAAATTCTATAAATAGTATGATCGTTTTCATTGACGATTTCCGTATCGTAAAGCGTTACGCCGCACTCATTGAGAAGATTTTGCAGGGTTCTTTCATTCATCTTTGATATTTAGCTCTTTTTCTATTTTTTTGAACAGTTCATCCATGCGATTTTGTTGCTCTAAGGAGTGATCGAAGCTAAAGTGAAACTTTGGACATCTATACCAGCCCTCCGCCTGTTTGCAGTAGTTCTCAAGATAACCGCTTGCTTTTTTTAGATGGGTTAAAATATATTCTTCCTCTTCTTTATCGACAAAAGAGGGATCGAGATAAACATTCGCGTCATATTTTCCTCTGCTGCATTCTACGCCTATAACCGGAATATTGTTTATTCTAGTATCGTCAAGACCGCTTATTGCTTCTGGAATAAGCTCTTTTAAAACGGACTCGACGCGCTGAATTTTTATGCTTTTATCCATTTGTTACTCTAGTGTCGCTTTCTCTTCTACCAGTTTAAAACTCTCAAGAAAATCTCCCGGTCTTACATCGGAGTAGCCTTCAACGCCTATTCCGCATTCATATCCTTTTGCCACTTCTCTGACATCGTCCTTAAAGCGTTTTAGAGATGATACTTCACCTTCGTATATAACGACGCCGTCGCGAATAACTCTAACTTTAGCGCCTCTGTTTATAGTTCCGTCCGTAACTATGGCGCCCGCTATTTGACCGAGTTTGGGTACTTTAAATACTTCTCTTACCTCCGCTTGACCTAGTTGTTCTTCTCTAACGACAGGAGAGAGAAGACCGCCTAGAAGAGCTTTTACATCATCGATGAGATCGTAGATAATATTATAAGTATTGATAGAGATTCCGGCTTTTTTAGCTTTTTCTTTTATGCTTCCCGTCGGTCGCACATTAAATCCCAAAATAACGCAATTTTCGCTTGCCTGAGCTAGAGTTATATCGTTTTCGTTTATACCTCCTACGGCGGAACTTATGACATTGACCTTTACTTCATCGGTTTTTAATTTTTCCAAAGTTCCCTTAATGGCTTCAAGACTTCCCGCAACATCGGCTTTTAAAATTACCGGAAGATTTTTAATCTGTCCTTCGGCAATCTTTGCTCCAAGCTCTTCAAGCGTTACTTTCGTCGATTTCGAGAGCTCTTTTTGTCTGATATATTCCGATCTTTTTTGAGCATATTCTCGCGCTATCTTATCGCTCTCTACCGCCACCAGAGTGTCTCCGGCATTTGGAACTTCGCTAAGTCCTACCACTACTCCCGGCATACCCGGATATATCTCTTTTAAGTTTTTTCCGTCTTCGTTTAAAAGAGCTCTCACCTTCCCATGCGCTACGCCGCAGACGATGGTGTCTCCTACGCGAAGAGTTCCGTTTCTAACGATAACCGTCGCTACCGGACCTCGTCCTTTCTCCAATGCGCTCTCTATGACAAAAGCTTTTGCTTTAGTATCCTTGTTAGCTCTAAGCTCCAGCAGTTCGGCCTGTAAAAGCAAAACTTCAAGAAGCTCGTCTATGCCTTCTCCCGTATGAGCCGAAACATTGATAAATTCATAATCACCGCCCCAATCGACGGGAGTAACGCCCAGTTCTGCGAGACCGGCTTTCGCAAGATCTGGATTCGCGTCCGGTTTGTCGATTTTGTTTATAGCTATTACAAAAGGAACTTCAGCCGCTTTTGCATGCTCTATCGCCTCTTTCGTCTGAGGTTTGACTCCGTCGTCGGCGGCTACGACTATGACTATGATGTCCGTTACCCTGGCGCCTCTTGATCTCATTTCCGTAAAAGCGGCGTGTCCGGGAGTATCGATAAATGTTATATCTTGAGAATTTTTCGTTATCGTATATGCGCCTATATGCTGCGTGATTCCGCCGTGTTCTCCGGAAGTTACTTTTGTCGATCTTATTTTATCCAGCAATGAAGTTTTTCCATGATCGACATGTCCCATAATCGTGATAACGGGAGGTTTTATTTCTCCTTCTTCCTCGCTCTCTTTATACTCTTTTTCGTAGTCAAATTCGTCAAGAGGGTTTATCGTCGTTAGTTCCACATCAAACTCTTCGGCTAGAATCTCTATGGCGTCTTTATCCAAAAAGTCGTTTTTTGTCACCATGACTCCGAGTGAAAAGAGAACTTTTATAACATCGCTTATAGGTCGTTCTAATTTTTGCGCGAACTCATATACTCTGATATCTTCGGGTATTTCTATGTGATTTATGATCTTACTGCCTTCTTCCTCTTTTTTTCTTCTCTTTTTTCTTTTCGATTTTCTGCTTATTCCCCGTTGTTGGACAAAAGAGCTGTTTTTTGTCGTGCGGATATTGGAAGCTTCAAATTTTTTCTTCTTTCTTTGTTGTTCTTTTTCCGCCTCTTCTCTATCTTCAAGATCAAAGCTAAAATCATGAAGCACAACCATTTCATCTTCGCTCATAATTTCGATATTCGCTATGTCTCCTTGAGAAAAAATGTCCAATTTTTGAGATACGCTCTGTTTGGCGCTTGCGGATTTTTTTACTTTTTTCTTTTTTTTACTTACGCCTTCTACTATCGACGGCATTTGCGTTATGCCGGGTGTCGATCTTTTTTCCTCT